>DATGGM010000084.1:0-13871 GCA_035308525.1 Bryobacteraceae bacterium | reverse complement strand
CTTTCGCTGTATCACAACAACGGCGACGGAACGTTCACCGACGTCACGCGACAAGCGGGACTCGCCGTCCCCATGTATGGATTGGGCGTCGCGGTAGCAGACTACGACAACGACGGCTTCGACGATCTCTTCATCACCTGTTGGGGACAAAACCTGCTGTTTCACAACAACGGCGACGGCACCTTTACCGACGTCACCGAGAAGGCCGGGCTGCGGCAGCCGGCCACACGCTGGGGATCCGGCTGCACTTTAGTGGACTACGACCGCGACGGCAAACTCGACCTGTTCGTGGCCCATTACCTGGAATTCGATTTCGCGTCCGTGCCCAAGCCGGGCGAGAACACGAATTGCAATTGGAAAGGCATCCCGGTCAACTGCGGACCGCGCGGGCTGCCGCCGGGATCGCTTTCGCTGTATCACAACAACGGCGACGGAACGTTCACCGACGTCACCGGGAAGTCCGGCATTGGCAAGCTCAAGGGCAGCTACGCCATGACCGCCGCGGCGGCGGATTTCGATAACGACGGCTGGCCGGATATCTACGTGGCTTGCGACTCCACGCCCAGTTTCCTGCTGCGCAATAACCACGACGGCACGTTCACCGATATCGGCCTGGAGAGCGGCGTGGCCCTGAACGAAGACGGCATGGAACAGGCCGGCATGGGCGTGGCCGTCGGCGATTACAACCTGGACGGCAACCTGGACATCTTCAAAACCCACTTCGCCGACGACACCAACATTCTTTACCGGAATGACGGCAAATGTAATTTCCAGGACGTCACCATCGGCGCGGGCCTGGCGGTGGAAACGCGCTTCATCGGATGGGGCGCGGGTATCGTGGACCTGGATAACGACGGCCATCCGGACGTTTTCTTCGTGACCGGTAGCGTCTATCCGGAAGTGGAGGCCAAGCTACCCGGCTATCCGTACAAAACGCCGCGCGTGCTGTTTCGCAACCTGGGCGACGGCAAATTCGAAGAGCTGATGGCCCAGGCCGGCCCCGCCATGCAAACGCCGCATGCCAGCCGGGGCTGCGCTTTCGGCGATTTCGATAACGACGGCGACATCGACATAGTGATCGTGAACATGAACGAGCCGCCTTCACTGCTGCGCAACGATGTCAGCGGCGGGGGACACTGGCTCAAGGTGAAGCTGGTGGGAGTCAAGTCCAATCGCGGGGCGATCGGCGCCCGAGTCACCGCGCGCTATGGCGGCAAAGCGCAGGCACAGGAAGTGATGAGCCAGTCGAGCTTCTATTCCGCCAACGATCCGCGGTTGCACTTCGGCCTGGGGGCCGCAGCCTATGCGGATCTGGAGATTCGATGGCCTAACGGCACAGCGGAGCGCCTGGAGAAGGTGCCCGCCGGCCAGTTGGTAGTGATCCGCGAGGGAAGCGGCCATTATGAGGCGCGCCCGCTGAGGGAAGTGCGCCGCGGTTAGTGGGCCGCCACCAGCTTGACCGAGATCCCCTGGCCCAGCGAGCTCTCCACCGAGACGGAGGTGCTATAGTCCGCGAATCCGTCCTTGGTGAGCCGGATGGTGTGCGACCCCATGGAAAGGTGCAGCACGGTTGGCGTGGGGGAAGCGAGCACGGTCCCATCGACGCTGATGGTGGCGCCGTCGGGGACCGTCACAATGCGTAGCGGTCCGCCCCCGGCCTGCTCCAGGACAAACGGGATCTCCTGCAGGTCCGTGTTCACCTCGATGGTCTTCTGCAGCGCGTAATAGCCCTCTTTGGTCACGTGCACGGCGTGCGAGCCGGCAGGCAACTCCACGGTGCAGGGGGAGTGGCAGGCCGATTCCGGTTTGCTGTCGACCGTCAGTACAGCATCCGGCGGCGTGGTGATCAACTTGACCAGGTGTGTCGCGGTTGCGGGTGGTGGAGCTACCTCGGAGGTGTCCGCGCCAGACTTCTTGGCCTCCGATGCGTTGGTCTCCGCCGGACGGCCAGGCTCCGCGGCCTTAGTGCGCGGCCGCGTGGTCCGCGTGGTGACGGTGGGGATCGGCGCGGGCACCGGCGTGGCAGATGGCGGAGCCGGCTCCGCGGGTCGATACAGGCGCAGTCCAACAATGGCCGCGCCCGCCAACGCCACCAGCAGCAGTCCCGCGGCGACAAGCGACCAGCGGGAAGTCTTCTTCGGCGGCGGCTCCACTGGCAGCCCGGGAGCGGTGGGCGCGTCGTGAGCCGATTGGAAAGTCGGGGCTGCGGGCGGCGCAGGGACCATCGGGGTGACGGGCGTGGCTCGCGCCGCCGGCGACACCTGGACAACCGGCGCCGACTGGCCGGCGCAGGCCGCCTCAAGCGCGGACATGAACTCGGAGCAGGTCCCGTAGCGTTTGGCAGAATCCTTATCGAGCGCCTTCAATATCACCGCATCCGCCTGCCGCGGCAGTGCCGGGTTCAACGTGCACGGCGGCTCCGGATCGCGCGTCATGATGCGTCCCATCACATGCGTGAAATGTTCGCCGCCGAAAGGCTTGATGCCGGTGAGCGCGATGTAAGCCACCACGGCCAGCGACCATTGGTCGGTGCGGCCGTCCAGCGGCTTGCCGAGCACCTGCTCCGGGGACATGTAATCGGGGGTGCCCAGGGTGGTACCCGTCTGGCTCATCATTAATGTGTTCGCCTGGGCGATCTTGGCGATGCCGAAGTCCACGATCTTGACGATGCCGTTCGCCTGCACCAGGATGTTCGACGGCTTCACGTCGCGGTGCAGGACGCCGTGCGCGTGCGCATAGTCTAGCGCGGTGGCCGCCTGCCGGCAGACTCCCAACATGGTCTCCAGCGGCGGACGCGGCTCGGCGTGCAGCATGGCTTCAAAGGTGACGCCGGCCACCAGTTCCATGACAATGTACGCCACATTGTCCTGCTTGCCCGCATCGAAGATGCTGACAATGCCGGGATGCTGCAGCACGCCAGCGGTATGGATCTCCCGCAGGAAGCTCTGCGCGAGCTGGCGCTGCACTTCCGGAGGCCCCGTATCGTCCAGCCGGATCACTTTGATAGCCACGTGGCGCCCGATGACCGGATCCTCCGCGCGGTAAACGGTGCCCATTCCGCCATGACCCAGCTCCTGCTGAATCAGGAAGCGCCCGATTTGTTTTCCTTCGACCATCCCCGTCTCGTTTACTTTAATATACGCCAGCCACCGGGCGGAAGCCCAGCCGCTCCGCGTGTCAGGCCGCCGTCAGATCCGATACAATTATGTGGCGGACCGGAGAGCAGGAGGGATTCAAAATGCCAATGCAAGTCTGCATGGGAGCGTCGATGATGTGCTCGTTCGGCATGGCGCCGAGCTCTTTGGTGGTGCTGCCCGTCAACAAGACCTTCACGAGCGAGGTGCCCGACGCCAATATCATGGATCACGTCCCCATGGTCAACATCATGCCGTTCGGCATGTGCATGTCGCCGGCGAACCCCGTAGTGGCCTCGGCCACCGCCGCCGCCATGGGGGTGCTGACGCCCATGCCCTGCATTCCGAACACGCCGGCCCCCTGGATCCCCGGGGCGGAAACGGTGCTGTTAGGCAATATGCCCACGCTGGACAACAGTTCGCAGTTGATGTGCATCTGGGGCGGCGTGATCACGTTCGTGACGCCGGGTGAATTCACCGTGCAGGTGCCGTAGGATCTATCCTGCGTGGTTCTGCAGGTCGTCCCACAGGAAGTTCATCGCGCCTTTTCCGGCCTTCTCGTATAACTCTTCCTGTTTTGGCGAAAGCTTGCCCTGTAGGTAAAGAATCGCTTGAGCGGCGCGCACGATGGTGAACGCGGCGATCTGGGCGCCCATCTTCAGGGGATCGACAGTATCGATTACCCGGCCAAAGATGGCGTAGACGGGCTGCGGATCGGCCTGCATGGCTTCGGCGCGCAGCATACGCGCGGCCCACTCCTCCATCTGCGTGCTGCTGGCGGGCGACTGGCGCAAGTAGATGGCCGCCAGCTCGTTGCGGCGCTGATCGGGCGCCTGCTGCGCCAGCCTGGTCTTGGCCTGCCATCGCGCACGGTTACGGGGCTGTTCGTTGCGCTCGACGGCCGCGATGCGCTGATAATCCTGCACGCCGCGTTCGGTGCGCTGGCCCTGGGCGGCCTTATTCACAGCCGCAGACAGGCGTTCCATCAGTCGCTCAGGCGAGCCGGTAGGGGCGATCGAGATGAAGGCCTCGAAGATGGCCTGGTACGCATTGAGAGCCTGCGGCTGCTGCACGAGCACGCGGTCCAGGTAATCGGCAACCTGGGCCGCCTCATCCGGCGAGCCGAGGTCGCCGATGGATTGAACCACGAAAGCGGAGCGGCGCACTTCGTCGTCGGTGGATTCGTGGCCAGTCAGCGCAAGTTTTAAGTGGGGCAGCACATCGGGCCGTTCGTAGAACCGCAGGGCGGCCGCTACCTTGGA
Organism: Bryobacteraceae bacterium; assembly: GCA_035308525.1. Taxonomy (GTDB): domain Bacteria; phylum Acidobacteriota; class Terriglobia; order Bryobacterales; family Bryobacteraceae; genus Bog-159. The sequence goes on along the minus strand of DATGGM010000084.1, from coordinate 9,475 downwards.
GAACACGCCGCCGGAGTCGGTGGGCTGGACGTGGCGCACAATGAAATCGGAAACCACGGCCGGATCCACGCCGCGGGGCACGCGCGCGCCGCCGTAGCGGTCGGCGTAGATGAAGGTCTGCAGCACGTCTTGCCCCTGCTTGCGGCCATAGCGGACGGCAGTGATGGGAATGTAGGCCATTACCAGGATTCCAGTATGTCAGAACCGCGATCGCGCAAGCGCTGCGCGGCGCTGATCTTGGGCACCAGCGGAAACTTGCCCGCGCCGGGGTTCGGTTGCGCGGGATCGAAACCATCGTAGTCGCCCAACAGCGGCGTGTCGCAGATGCGCTTGCTGCCGGTGACGTTGTTGGTGACGTTGGTTCCGCTGCGCATGAGTTGGCTGGCCTCGAACGGATTGCAGTGTGCGTGTTTGGGAGCGCAGAATTCGTGGGCATGGAAGGTGTCCAGCAGCACGTGTCCGGCTTCGTGGGGGAACGAAAACGGATTGGCGTCCGTATCGTCCATGACGTCGGTCCGCAGCAACGCGCCCCATTGAATCGGCGCCACGGAAGCGTATGGCGCGGCAAGATCCTTACCGACCAGCATGGCGACTCCGCGGGCAAGACTCTGGGGAGCCTGCGAAGGGTCGACAATAGCGGCGGTGAGATCGCCTACTACGTAGAAATCCAGCCGGGTGCCCGTGCCGGGCGACGAGCGCACCACGCGCCGCTGCTCGGGTGTGGCGCAGATGGTGTTATTGTCGTCGCCGGCGGCATTCTGGATAGGCACGGTTTGGAGACTCACGCGGGCGACGGTAACGGTGAGGGTCAAGTCAGTGGAGGTTTCGTTCTGAATGGAGACCCTGGTGCCGTCCGTGCGCGTGATCAGGACATCGCAAGATCCGGTGGAGGCGTTGAAGGCAGCGGAGTTGGTGAAGACCTGGGCTTGAAAGCCGTCGGGCAGGGAATTCTGGATCATGTTGCCGACGTCAGTGGGGCTGAGCGAGATATTCAGAGGAATGTTCACCACGGGATCGGGCGGACCACCGGCAGCCGGAGGCGGTGAACTGGACAGTGTGAAGGACAGGTTCGAGAAGCCTGTAGTCGACGCTCCCGTGTCGTTGCTGAGGACCAGCATGTTGTCCTCCGGCGGGTCCAGGAACTCGACTTCCGGAGACGTAAAGACCGGCGCCAGGCCGGCCTGTGCGTAGACCCGCCGGAACCAGCGCATGGCCCGCTTGCGCACCATCGGCTCGGTGACGCCGTTGAGTCCTGTGGAGCCGTCGCCCACTTTCTCGCGGAAAATATGGATCACAATGGGGATGCGCTGGCGGTTGTCCCCGATGGGCAACTGCGCCGTCACCGTGCACTGGTTCGGCGCGCCGGCCTTGCAGCGCGGGATCACGTACGAGGCGCGGACCTGCTGGTCCAGGATCTCGAGCGTATCGTTGTCGTCAGGCTGTCCGGTGCCCTGACCGTCGGCCATATCGGTAGCCAGGAGCGTTTGGGCGGACAAAGCCTGCTTGTCCGACTTTCCCGCGTCGTCGTCCACTACCAGGCGCAGGTAGAACGAGCGCAGACGGGTCGAGTTCGCGGGCTTGCAGTCGAATTCCAATTTGCGCCGGTCGTGTTCGGCGCCTGTGAAAGGCGCCCAGCTTGCGACCGTCAAGGCACCTGAGTTGGGATCCTTCTGGTAGGTAGGCTGTAGAGCCTCCAGAAGTACGTGCGCAGAGCCGCCGGCCTGCGGATCCACCACTTCCACCTTAAACGCATCGGGATCGGCGTCGCCATTCGCATTAAACCCGAAGCCGCTGGGAAAAGTCTGGTTGCCGTCCGTGCCGCCCCTGGTGGTGACGAAGTTGCTGATGTTCAGTATGGTCAGCGTGTCATCGTCGGCGAACGCCTTGTCCTTGGATCCATGCACGAACCGGATGCTGACCGGCGGTGCATTCTTGTTGACAAAGTTATGCAGGTTGTCCGAGGGCTTGGAGACATCCTCCGGATTGATATCAGGTACGGTGACCTGATCTCCGGCCTGCAGCGGCCGGCTCAGAAAGTCACTGTTGCCGGGGTCCGCCCGCAGAGGATCGCAATTGAGAAAGCCGGCCGCAATCGCGATCCCGCAAAGGGTATCGCCATTCTGGGCGGTTACGATGCTACTCATAACCGGTCATTTCCCGCCCGCGGGCCCCCAGGTACTCTTGTCCAGATTCGGAAACGTGACCTTACAGCTGCCGGGATCGATATTGTCGACGCGCGCGTATCCTTTGTCATCCAGTGTCCCGTCGGCCACGGTGCTGCCGTCCGGCAGCGTGATCTTATAAGGCTCGCCCGGCACCGGATTGCCTTCCTGGTCCTTCAGCTTAATTTCGATCCAGTGTTTCTTATCCTGATTTTCCGGCGCATTGGGATCATGAGTGGGCGCATCCGACGCGGGAGAAGGGCGGGGCAAGGAACCGGATACCGGCGAGATCTTGAGTAGGGACAGGGTTTTGGGCGGGGCGGACCCACCGGCCGGCGTGGTCACCGAGCCTGGATCGGCGTCCGAAGCGTCCGTGGCGTCCGTGGGTGTCAGGGGCGAGACCGGGGAACCGGCATTGCCGGAAAGCGCGGAGCCGGCGCTGTTGATCTGCACCATGGGCATCCCCGAGATGGCGATACCGGTCGGGTCGATGGTGATGAAGTTACTCCCTACCTTGATAGTCAAACCTACCATGGCTTCGATCACCACCTGCATGCCTTTTATATACAGGTTCTGAGTCACCTGGCTGCTGTGATTGCCGCTGAACTGCTCGATCACGTCACCGGTCACGCTGAGCGAATGCGATCCGGTGATGGAGATGGCTTCCTTGCCGCTGATGGTCAGGTGGTGGTCGCGGCCGATCTTCTCGATATGGTCGCGCGTCAGATCCAGGTGGCTGTCGCGCCCGGTTTTCTCCAACTTGTCGCGGACCACCACCAGGTGGCGGTCTTCGCCGATCCACTCGCGGCGGTCGTTCTTGATCCGCATATCCATGTCTTTTTCGCCATGGATGAAGATCTGCTCGCTACCCTTGCTGTCTTCGAACCGGATCTCGTTGAAGCCGCCGCCGCCCTTGCTGCTGAGCGATTTCCAGGTGCTCTTGGTTTGGGAGTCCGGCAACGTGTAGGGCGTGGTCTGCTCGGCGTTGTAGACCGAGCCGATAACGAGCGGCCGGTCCGGATCTCCCTCCAGAAAATCGACCACCACTTCCTGGCCGATGCGCGGCGTCGTAATGAAGCCCCACTGCTTGCCCGCCCAGGGCTGGGCCACGCGAATCCAGCAGGAACTGTTTTCGTCGGCGTTGCCCTCGCGGTCCCAAAAGAACTGTACCTTGATGCGGCCGTATTGGTCGGTCCAGATCTCCTCGCCCGACTTGCCCACGACCACGGCGGTCTGGGTTCCTTCGATCACCGGCTTGCGGGCGCGCCGCGCCGGACGGAATGGCACGGTATTCGGAATCGACTCGAAGCGGTTCGTGTATTCGAATGGATCGGCCTGGCCGGCGCGATAGCTGGCATTACGGGCCTTGTGCTCCAGCGCGAGAAGCGTGTAATCCATGTTGGCGCTATCGCGGTAATGATCCGTCAGCGTGAACTTGTAACCGCACTCGAAGCCCATGCAGTTGCTGTCACCGCGCACGGTGGAGATGCCGACTTCCTGTTCCTCGAGGCGAATGCGGGCATAGCGGTCGCCGTCGTCCTTGGTGCTGTACCTGCCCGGATAGTCGTAGATCTCTCCCTTTTGCGCGCCGGACAGGGTGGCAAAGAGACTGGTGCTGGGCTTTGTGAAATCGTAGTCGGTATGCGAAGCGGTGCCGGTCTGCACGCGGAACTCCGCCTCCAGCGTGACCACGGTGCTCTCGTCCAGCCGCCCGCCCTCGCTGGGCGTAAACCGAACGCTGGATTGATTCGGACAGGCGGCGAACGCGCTCACATCGTCGCCCAGCACCAGCGTATGCTTGTCTTCGGTGTGCTCGAAGAAGTAGAAAATGCCTTCCTCTTCCAGCAGCCTGGAGACGAAATTGAAATCCGTCTCGCGATACTGCACACAATAGTCGCGCGGGCTGTAGCTGCCGGTGGTGCGGTCGTCGAAGTCGGTGTAACTGCGGTTCTGGAACACCTGCTTTACGATATCCGGCACGCTCATGTTCTGGAAGATCAGGCAGTTCGAGAACAGGTTGAGAAACCAGAACCAGGGGACTACTTCCGCTTCGTAGGCGGCCATGCCGTCCGCGCCGTATTCCAGCAGTTTCATGCGGCTGATATTGCCGTGGATGTGGCGCTCTGTATCTTCATCCAGCTTGAGTGAAAGCACCGCAGGCTGTGTGAGCAGGCTCTGCATGTCCACGTTGGGATCGGGTGAGAGCAGACGCAGCACAAACCGGAAGGGATCGGAGACGCGCTCGCTGCCCACGAAGCTATCCACCAGCAGGGCGTCGTCGCCGAGCGGAGTCTTTACCCGAAATGGCCGGTTGATCTGCGTGGGTGCAGACAATTCTGAAGCTCTCCGTTCTTACGAGTATACGAAGGAACCATCGTCTCCGATGCCCACGCGAATGGCCTCGGGACGCGCGCCTTCGGCGATACGCCCCAACAACTGCCGCGAGATATCCGGCAGCAGTGTGTTGGTCAGGATATTGTCCACATTGCGCGCGCCGCTTTCGACTTCGGTGCAGCGCTTGGCCACTTCGTCGATCAGGGCCGGATCATAAGTCAGGTCAATGCGGTGAGTTTCTTTCATGCGGCGCTGGATCTTGGCCAGCTTGAGCACCACGATCTTCTTGAGGTTTTCATCCCGTATGGGGAAGAAGGGAATGATGACCAGGCGGCCCAGGAATGCGGGCTTGAAGATCTTGTTCAGCTCGGGCTTCAGCGCGTTGACCAAACCCAGGGGGCCGGGCATGGTTTCAGGGTCGGCGCACAGTTTCATAAGCGTGTCGGTGCCGGCGTTGGAGGTGAGGATGATGATGGTGTTCTTGAAATCGATCTGGCGCCCTTCGCCATCCTCCATCATGCCTTTGTCGAACACCTGGAAGAAGAGCTCCAGCACGTCCGGATGGGCCTTCTCGACTTCATCTAAGAGCACCACGGAATACGGTCGCCGCCGCACCGCCTCGGTGAGTACGCCGCCTTCGCCGTAGCCCACATATCCCGGCGGAGATCCCTTCAATGTGGAGACCGTGTGCGCCTCCTGGAATTCGGACATATTGATGGTGATCATGTTGTGCTCGCCGCCGTAGAGCAGATCGGAGAGCGCCAGCGCGGTTTCGGTCTTGCCCACGCCGCTGGGTCCCACCAGCAGAAACGTGCCCACGGGCTTGATAGGATCGTCCAGGCCGGCGCGGGCCGTGCGGATGCGGTGGCTGATGCCTTCCAGAGCGTGCGACTGGCCGATCACGCGCGAGCCCAGGTGCGATTCGAGCGCCAGCACGGTGGCGATCTCGTCCTTCAACATCTTGCCCACCGGGATGCCGGTCCAGCCGGAGATCACTTCGCCCACCAGGTTGGAATCCACGCAGACGCGCATCAAGGGCGTTTCACCCTGCAGGGATTCGAGCTCCGCGTTGAGTTGACTCAACTCCGCGAGCATGGCGGAGCCGTCCGCTGCTGGCGCACGGGCCGTGCCTCCGGCGGCGGCTGTGGCGAGGCCGGCTTCCAGCTTGCCGCGGAGCTCGCGCACGCGCGATACCAGGTCGCGCTCCTTCTCCCAGCGGGCCTGCAACTCGTCCAGCCGGGACTGTGTCGCAGCCTTTTGTGCTTCGATGGCGGCCACCCGCTCCGTGTGGTCCGCGCCGACGGCGGTCTCCCGTTCCAGGATGCGCATCTGCACGGCCAGATCGTCGAGTGTACGCGTGGCATCCTCGATGGCGGCTGGCACCGCGTTCTGGCCCAGCGCCAGGCGAGCGCAGGCGGTGTCGAGCACGCTGACCGCTTTATCCGGCAATTGGCGGTCCGCCAGGTAGCGATGCGACAGCTTCACGGCGGCCGACAGGCCTTCATCCAGAATGCGCACGGTGTGGTGTTTCTCGAGCGCCGAAACCACGCCGCGCATCATCAGCTCGCACTGCGTCTCGGTGGGTTCTTCCACTTTCACCAATTGAAAGCGCCGCGCCAGGGCCGGATCCTTCTCGAAGTACTTCTTGTACTCGGACCAGGTAGTGGCGGCGACGGTGCGCAGCTCACCGCGCGCCAGCGCCGGCTTCAGCAGGTTGGCCGCATCGTTCTGGCCGGCCTGGCCGCCCGCGCCGATCATGGTGTGAGCTTCGTCAATGAAGAGGATGATGGGGGTGGGCGAATTCTTCACTTCGGCGATCAGGCTCTTCAGGCGATTTTCGAATTCGCCCTTGACGCCCGCGCCGGCCTGCAGCAGCGCCAGGTCGAGCGTGCGCACTTCCACGTTCTTCAGCACTGGAGGAACATCGCCGTGGACGATGCGCAGGGCGAAGCCTTCGACAACCGCGGTTTTGCCGACGCCCGCTTCGCCCACCAGGATGGGGTTATTCTGGCGGCGGCGGGTGAGGATGTCCACGACCTGGCGGATTTCGAAGTCGCGCGCCAGCACAGGGTCGATCTTGCCGGCCTTGGCGTTGCCGGTGAGGTTGATGGTGTACTGATCGAGGTTGGGGGTCTTGCCTCCCATCGGCCGAGGGGCGCCGCCGGCTTCCGGAGCAGCGGCGGCCGCCGACACGGCTTCTTCGCTGGAATGCACCGTAATCGACTGGAAGTCTTTGCGCAGGCTGTCGGCGTTGATCTTCTGGAATTCGCGGCTCACCTCGCGCATCATGCGCGCCAGGTCCTCGTCGGTAGCCAGCGCCAGGATGGTGAAGCCGGAGCGCACCTGGCCCGCGCCATAGTCGATGGATCCCAGCGTCCACGCCTCCGTCAACATGGTGCGCACAGTGGGGCTCAGCGCCGGATTGCGCGCGTTGCCGGATTTCAGTTTATCCAGACTGCGCGTCAGTTCGGCCGCGAAGTGCGACTTGTCCACTTCGAAATGCTTCAGGATGGCGGCCAGATCATGGGAGGAGGAATCCAGCAGCTTGGTGAGGAAGTGCTCCACCTCCACGTCGTAATGCGTGCGCGAGAGGCACAGGCCGGCGGCGGCCTCCATCGCGTTGCGCGTGGTATCGTTCAGCTTCCCGATTAAATGTCTGAGATTGACTGGCATAACTTGCTCTTTCTTAATTCAGCAACAAAACCGTATCTCCAGGATCGCGTCCGAAGGCGGGTCCGGACTTGATCCAACTGAGCCATCCCAAGCGCGGGGCCGGATCAGCCTCCGGCCGGAGCTCGCAGGAAGGTACTTCGTCTCGTTTCAATACGAGCTGTACTTCGAACTCGATTTCTCCGCCGCTGAAGAACCTGGCAATCGCGCACAGCGGCTGCCACGCGTCCCCAGAGGGGAGAAACGAAGTGTATTGCCGCGCGCCGAGCGGGCCCAGCCGGATACGCGCGCGGGACTGGCGATCCCAGATTTCGTCTCCGGCCACCGCGCCAAATCCGAGTTGATCGGAGTAGGGCGTGCCGCCTTCCATGCGGCACTGGTTGCCGGGATCCAATGGGTACCAGGCGCCCACGTATTGCTCGATCTCCACCGGCACGTCGAAGTAATCCGCCAGAATCTGCTCGAGCGCGGCCGCCGAGCGCGCCTGCAGCCCCAGAAGTCCGCAGTAGAACAACAGGGACTCGTCGGCTACCGGCTGGCGATCTTCCAGGCCGGGCGTGCCCAGCCCCACGAAGCTCATGATGTATCGCGAGAACCGGTCCTGCTCCGCGCGCTCGTACGCCACGAAGAAGCGGTACTTCTCCCAGGCTTGATAAAAGAGCGAGATCATGCGGTGATTGAACAGGTCGAAGAAATCCTGGAGCGTATGATCCTTGGCGCGGTTGCGGTCGCGGATGAGTTCCGTGTAGCTGCGCGGCAGAACGCCCATAGGTCCGGTGAGACCCATGAAGTTGACCTTCATGCGCGCCGGACCGTCCTCGGACCAATCCAGCGAATGAATCTGGCTTGGCGGAAAGGCCAGCAGGTTGTTCGCGGAGAACCACAGCGCTTCCCGGGCGGGGTTTGCAAACCGGCCGACCGGCGCGCGCTCCCCTAACAGGCGATGCATCAGCCGCACCGCCTGGAAGAACTCGAAAAGGCCCGGCCGCGCCCGCAATTCCTCGCCGAGAAAGGAGCGGCTTACATCAAGATCCTGCGGCCCGCTCTGGGATGCCATTCCCGCAAGACCTCCTTTCTCTGGCGCACCGTGGCGGTCAACTGGCTGAAGCTGTTCAACGACGCATACAGCCCCAGGAAGTTCTCGATCACACTGGCGAACAAATAGACACCGCCGCCCACAAACTGCTCCTCGTCCAACTCCAGTTCCACCCGGGTGCCGCGCGCGAAAGCCAGGCCCTCCTCGGAGACCACCCGCGCGAATTTGCGCGAGCTCTTGAGGTCCGTGATGCCTTCCACGATGCGTCCGGAGTAGGCCGAACCTGTGAAGTCGTAGAGTTTGAGGATCTCCTGCAGCGCTTCGCGTCCCTCGGTCACCAGGGAAAGATAGTTTAGGGACAGGTGCGAGATCAAGCGCCACTGCATGGCTTTGCCCAGCGGCGGGCGAATCGGAGAAGTGGGCTTGCGCAAGGCCACGATGCGCTTGATGGGCGCGCCGGTTTCCAGTTCGAAATCCCCGGCCTCGTTGCCGAAAGGCAGGCGCGACGGCAGATCGCGATTGGTGCAGGTGGTGCGCACGGTGAGAGTGTCGGTGGCCGGACGCGTGGGCCGGAAGGCCAGGTCCACCAGGGCCAGGTCGATCTCGGTGCCATCATCGTTGGCCCGCACGGAGGCGCGCCGGTTGGCGATCCAGAATGTCTGCTGCTGCCGGTCGCGCTGGGAAGCGTGCCGGAACGAATAGAACGGCTGATATTCGGAGATGTCCTGCTGTTGCGGGCGCAGGCTGGAAACCTGGTCGACCGAGAAAACCTCCATAGCCATTGGCCGGCGGGCATCCGGTACGACCGGATATTCGGACTTCTGCTGATCGAGCAGGATGGGCTCGGCGGTCTGGGCGAACAGGTTTACCACTGGGGTGCAGCCCAGCCGGAAAGTATTTGTGGAGATGCCGGTCTCCAGGCGCTGGCGGCGCTCGTCGCCTTCAAAACGGGAGAACACGAACAGCAGTTCGGCGCTGCGACGGAAGCCCGCCGCGCCCACTTCGCGCAGGCCACCCACTTCCACAAAGAAGAACTTTTCCGGAAAGGTGAAGTATTCCTGCAGCAACCGGTAGCCTGTGAACGAACGCCGGGGGTAGGGCAGCATGCCCTCGTCCGCCTCGAAGCCGACCGGCGCCAGCGACGAGGCCGGCAGGGTGATGGCAGGCGCGCGCGAACCCGGGGTGGTGTCCCGCACCACGATTTGCAGCAGATTGCAGCAGAGCACTTCGTAGATGGTATGGACCAGGGCGCTCTCGCCGTCCAGAAAGAACC
>DATGGM010000083.1:0-5011 GCA_035308525.1 Bryobacteraceae bacterium | reverse complement strand
GCGTCATGATGTTGATGGTCTGGCCGGCTGCCCAAAGCAGAATGACGGCGCTCAGCAGGGCGAAGGGGATATTCAGGACCACGATCAGCGCGCTGCGCCAGTCGCGCAGAAAGATCAGCACCATCAGGCCGGTGAGCGCCGCGCCCAGCAGGCCTTCGATGACCAGGCCCCGCAGCGAGTTGGTGACGTAGGGCGACTGGTCGAATTGCAGGCTCACGTCCACGTCTTCGGGAACGGCTTTCTTGAAATCCGGGATGGCGGCCTTTACGGCGTTGATGACGGCCAGCGTGGACGCGTCGGCGCGCTTGGTGACCGGGATATAGACGGTGCGCTTCCCGTCGACATGCGCGTAGGCGGTGATCAGGTCGGTGCCGTTGTCGATGGTTCCGATGTCGCGCAGGTAGACGGTGGCGCCTGCCACGGGCCGGATCGGCGTGCTCAGTAGATCGGCGAGGTTCGCGCCCAGCGCGGAGTTGGTGCGGGCGATGCGCTCGATGCGCCCGGTCCACATATTGCCGGACGGCATGACCACGCTGGAGCGGCTGACGGCGGCGATGGCCTCCTCGGGCGACATGCGGTACTGGCGCAGCTTGGACGGCTCGAGAGTCACCACGATGGTGCGTTGGTTCCCGCCGAACGGCGGCGGCGCGGAGACGCCCGGCAATGTCGCGAACAATGGGCGCACGCGGTTGAGCGCGAAATCCTGCATCTCGCCTTGCGAATGGGCGGCGCTGGTGAAGACCAGCAGGCCCACCGCCACGCTGCCCGCGTCGAAGCGGGTGATGAACGGCGGCACGGTGCCGGGGGGCATGAAGGCGCGGGCGCGGTTCACGTAGCCCACGGTTTCCGACATCGCCTGGCTCATGTTGGTGTCCTGATGGAAGACCAACTTCATGAGCGTCGCGCCCTGGATGCTTTTGCTTTCCACGTGATCGATGCCGGTGATGTAGAGGAAATGATACTCGTAGTAGTACGTGAGATAGCCTTCCATCTGGGCGGGGTCCATGCCGCCGTAAGGCTGCGCCACGTAAATGGCGGGATCGCCGACTTGGGGAAGGATATCGACGGGCATGCGCTGCACCGCGAAAATGGCGCAAAGCGCGATGGCGATGAGCGCTACGACTACGGTGAGCGGTCTGCCGAGGGCGGCCAGCACGAGTCTCATTGGCCGGCCTCCGCTACGAATGGGCGGATGTCGCCGGCGGCGGTAGCTACCGCGAGCAGCCCGCGCCACACGCCCAGGCGGGCCAGCGCATCGTCGATTTCGGACTGCGTGAGCAGGCGCTGGGCTTCGGCCACTTCGTCGATGTTGGCGAGCCCTGACTTGTAGCGGGCGGCGGCCTGCTCGGAGGCCGCGCGGGCGGCAGCTACCTGCACCGGCGTGTTGGCCGCGATCCGGCGCGCGCCCTGCAAGGTGGCGACCGCGGCATTCCATTGCGCGCGCAGATCCGTGGCGATCTGCTGGGCGCGGGCGGCCTGCGCGCGCACGGTGGCCGATTGCGCCGCCTCGCGAGCCTGCACCGCGGGCAGGTCCGCCACCGGGAAGCTCACCGTAAAGCCCAACGCGTAATCCTGCACGTTGGGGGCGAGACCGTTCAGCCCGCCCAGAATCCGGCCGTCCAGTTCCGCGCCGGTGCCGCGCGCGTAGGCCGCGCCCTGCAAATAGAAGCGCGGAAAATAAGACCGCTCCAGGGCCCGGAGCTGGGCTTGTTCCTGTTCCACCACGGCGTGCTGTTCGCGCGCGATGGGACTCAAAGAGGCATCGAACGGCGCGGGACTCTGTTCGGGCGGCAGGCTCGCCAACGCCGGCGCGGAAACGGCGATGCCGGAGGGCTCCGCGCCGGTGAATTGCGCGACGGTGACGCGCGCTAGGTCGGCCGCCTGGCGGGCCTGGATCCACTGGGTGCGGGCGGCCGCCAGTTCCGCTTCGGCGCGCGACTGGTCCGCGCCCGGCCGCAGTTCGGCGGTCACCAGCGCGCGGATGGTGCGCAAGACGGTTTCGCCGCGGTCTACCCCGGCCTGCGCGGCGCGCACGGTCTCCTCGGCGGCGGCCAGCGTGAGACAAGCGTCCACGGTAGCCGCCATCACGTCGAACTCGGTGCGCTTCAGGGCGGCTTCCGTGCGGGCGCGCGCCTCGGAGGCGGCGGTCACATTGGCCCGGCGCAATCCGAAATCGAAAGGCTCCCAGGTGACCAGCGCGCCCACGGCGCTGCCCCAGGCGGTGCCGAAGTTGTTGGAGCCGATGACCGGGCCCGACATGGAGGGGATCACGCCCTGGGTGGGCAGCAGCAGGCCGAACACGTTGTTTCGGGTGGCGCGATTCATCTGGGCCACGGCGTCCACGCGCGGCAGGTAGGCGGTGCGTGCCAGGCGGATGCCGGCCGCGGCGGCGTTGATCTGCTCCTCGGAAACGCGCACGGAGGGATAGTTGTGCAGGGCGCGGTCGACGGCCTGGGATAGGCTCATCTGGGCGGAGAGCGTGGGGGCAGCCAGCAGCAAGGCGGCCGCACATCTGGCGCGGTGGTTCATCATCGGCCTTCGATCAGCTCGCCGAACAGTTCGCGCACCTTGGATTTGGCGGCCCGCAGCGCCTGGCGGCCGCGCGGGGTGGCGCGGTACACTTTGCGCCATGATTTGCCGTTGCGTTTCTCTTCGGCGCGCAGATAGCCCTTGGTTTCGAGGCCGTGCAGGATGGGGTAGAGCGTGCCGGGACTGATGCGGTAGCCGTGGCGCGCCAGCTCCTCCACCATGCCCAGGCCGAAGATGGGCTCTTCGGCGGCGTGATGCAGCACATGCAGCCGGATCAATCCCGAGTACAGATCGCGGTCCTGCGTGATATACTCGGATTTCGTTTTCGTCATTCGATTACGATAACTGCCAAGTATAGGAGCGGAATCTCACAATGTCAACCACGCGACGTGATTTCCTATACGGCCTGCCGGCCGCGGCGGGCCTGCTGGCGGGCTGCCGGGAGGGCAAACAACCCGTGACGGAGCCCGCCGGACGCGCCGATGTCACGCTGCGCGTCGGCAACGTGCTGGCGGATATCGCCAGGGACCACACCATCAGCACGGTCGGCTACAACGGGTCGACGCCCGGGCCGCTCATCCGCCTCCAGGAAGGCGTGCCGGCGACCGTGGATCTGTTCAACGACACGGACGCGCCCGAGCTGGTGCACTGGCACGGGCAGACGATCCCCGCGGATGTGGACGGCGCGGAGGAGGAAAAGAGCCTGGCGGTGCCGGCGCGCGGCCATCTGCGCTACCGGCTGACACCTGGCCCATCCGGCGCGCGCTTCGTGCACACGCACGTGATGCCGATGTCCGACCTGGCGCGGGGAACTTACACCGGCCAGTTCGCCTTCGTCTACATCGAGCCCAAGAGCCACCCCGGCCGGTACGATCAGGAGTTCTTCCTGGCCACCCACGAATGGGAGCCGTTCTACACGACCGCCGAGGACCAGGAAGAGGAACCCGCCGCGCCCCAGCCGCCTGAGAAGAAAGATGAGAAGCCCAACGGATGGGAGATCGGCTATCAGCGCTTCACCATCAACGGCAAGTGCCTGGGATACGGGGAGCCCCTGCGCGTGAAGGAGGGCCAGCGGGTGTTGTTCCATATCCTGAACGCCAGCGCCACCGAGAACATCAAGCTGGCGCTGCCGGGACATCGTTTCGAAGTGACGGCGCTCGATGGAAACCCGGTGCCGCATCCGGCCCTGGTGGACGTGCTGGAGTTGGGGACGGCCGAGCGCGTGGACGCGGTGGTGGAGATGAAGAATCCGGGCGTATGGATTCTGGGCACGCCCAAGGACGACGATCGCAAGAACGGCATGGGGGTGGTGGTGGAATACGCCGGCAGGACGGGCGCGCCGCGCTGGATAGCGCCTCCCAAGACGCCCTGGGACTATACACTGTTCGGCGAAAGCCGCGCGCCCGCCGAGCCGGATGAGACCATCGTGCTGGCGTTCGGCAAAATCAACGGCGGAACCGGCGGCTTCAACCAGTGGACCCTCAATGGCAAGAGCTACGACCCGCACGAGCCGCCGCGTATTCTGCGGCAGGGCCGGCGGTACCGGCTGGTGTTCGACAACCAGACGGATGACGCGCATCCCGTACATCTGCATCGCAACAGCTTCGAGTTGACCAGCGTGTGGGGCAAGCCCACCGCCGGGGTGATGAAAGACGTGGTGCTGGTGAAGGGCTTCCGCAAGATCGAGGCGGACGTGACGCCCGCCGGAGAGGGCCTGACGCTGTTCCATTGCCATCAGCAATTGCATATGGATTACGGCTTTAAGCTGTTGTTCGACGTGCGCCGCGGATGATCGCCGGCTAAAGACGGTTATCATCTTGATATGCCCGAATCGACCTCCGAACGCCAGATGGGTTTCAGTACGCTCTCCCTGCATGCGGGGCAAAAACCCGATCCAGCCACCGGTGCGCGCGCCGTGCCCATTTATCAGACGACTTCCTTCGTCTTCGAAAATAGTGACCACGCGGCGGAATTATTCGCACTCCAGCGTTTCGGAAATATTTATACGCGGATCATGAATCCGACCACGGCGGTTTTTGAAGAGCGCGTGGCGGCCTTGGAAGGCGGCATCGGCGGCCTGGCGACCGCCAGCGGGCAGGCGGCCCAGTTCCTGACGATGAGCAGCCTGATGCAGCCGGGTGACGACGTGGTGGCCGCCAGCACGCTTTATGGCGGCACGTATACCCAGTTCGATGTCAGCTTCCGGCGGCTGGGTTTCAACGCCATCTTCGTGGAGCCCGACGATCCCCAGAATTTCCGGCGCGCCATCACGCCGCGCACGCGGGCGCTGTACGGTGAAACCATCGCCAATCCGCGCATGAATATCCTGGACATCGAAAAAGTGGCCGCCATCGCGCACGAGCACCACATCCCCCTGATCATCGACAACACCATGGCGTCGCCCTATCTTTGCCGGCCGATCGAGCACGGCGCGGATATCGTGGTGCATTCCGCCACCAAGTTTCTGGGCGGACACGGCAAC
>DATGGM010000082.1:0-4691 GCA_035308525.1 Bryobacteraceae bacterium | reverse complement strand
CGCGGCGTCGGTGCTGGGCTCGGCGACACGGGCCGGGGGACAGAGCTCGGCGCAATCGCCCGGCGGCGCTCCCAGACCCTCGATTCCGCCCTCCCGTCCCCAGACATCGCCCGCTTTCCAGCAGACTCCCGGGAGGCAGGGTGCCCAAGCCTCGGCTCCGCCCCCGCCGGCTCCCGCGCCGCCGCGTTTCGTCATCGTTCTCGATGCGGCGCATGGAGGCGACGATACCGGCGGCCATCTGAGCAGCGGACAACTGGAGAAGAATGCCAACCTCGCCTTCAGCGTGCGCCTGCGATCGCTGCTGGGGGCGCGCGGATTTCAGGTGGTGACCACTCGCGAGTCAGACCAGTCGGTGGACTTGAACCGGCGCGCGGAGATTGCCAATCACGCCGACGCGCGGGCGTGCATCAGCCTGCATACCGCCGACACCGGCACCGGGGCGCACCTGTTTGTTTCGTCGTTGACACCCGCGTCTCCGACTCGTTTCGTGGCGTGGAAGACGGCGCAGGCCGAATTTGTGACGCGCAGCCTGGCCCTGGCCGGGGTGTTGAATGCCGCCCTGCTGCATGCGGGGACAATCGTAACCCTGGGGCGCACACCGCTGCCGGGAATCGAAAGCATGACCTGCCCGGCGGTGGCGATCGAACTGGGGCCGGAGCGCGATTCCGACCACAAGGTCACCGCTGAGCCCGACGACGCCAACTACCAGGCACAAATGGCGCAGACGCTGGCGACGGCGCTGCTGGAGTGGAAAAGCCAGGCGTGGAGAGCGGGGGGACAGCAGCCGTGATTCCGCGCTACCAGGTCGTGATCTTCTCCATCCTGGTGCTGGCATCGCTGGCCATGGGGGGAATGCTATGGCACCTCCGCCAAGGCGCGCACGAGCGCCTGGTGGCGGGAGTGGATTCGGCGCCCACCAAGGCTCCGCAAGTGGCTCCGGCGGAAAAGGCCACGCTGATGGTGGCCAACGATGACGACAACTCGCTGCTTCCGCAGGTACACTCGCTTCCCTTGCCCACGGATCCAGGATCGCGCGCCAAGGCCGTCCTCGGGCGCCTGCTGGACCTCTACGCAGCCGCCAATGCCACCCATCCGGTGCCCGGAGGCGCCAGTTCGGTGTCGCAGGTTTTCCTGTTGCGGCTGGGGGGAAACGCGAGCCATCCCAAGCCCCACAAGACCGGCATCGCGATGACCGACGATTCCGGTACAGCGGTTGCCGATTCCGGCTCTTCCGGGCCGGAGATGGCAGTGGTGGACCTGACGAGCAACTTTGTCGCCAGCCACCCCTCAGGCCTGGAGACCGAAACCCTGACGGTACTCTCGATCTGCGGAACCATTCACGCTAACCTCCCACAGGTGACGGAGGTTCGTTTCCTGGTGGACGGGCAGCAGCGCCAAACACTGGCCGGGCACGCCGACCTGACGCGCACCTACCTTGTTTCGCTGGCCGCCGGCACCGGAGCGCCCGCTGAAACGGAACCCGGCCCGGGCTCGAAAGTCACCGTGCCCGTTGAGGACACACCTTGAGTTCTGCATCGATTTCTGCTTCGCCCACCATCGGTGTCTTTGATTCCGGCTTCGGCGGGCTCACCGTGTTGCGCGCGCTCATTCGCCGCTTTCCGCGGGCGAAGTTCGCGTTCATCGGAGACACGGCACGGCTGCCTTACGGGTCCAAGTCTCGCCGCACCATCGCGCGCTACGCAGTGGAAAGCGTGCAATTCCTGGCGCGGGAGCAAGGCGCGGAATTCCTGGTGATCGCCTGCAACACGGCCAGCGCGCTGGCTCTCGATGCGATCGAAGCGGCGGTACCGGTGCCGGTGTTGGGGGTGATCGAGCCCGGGGCCAAAGCGGCGCGCGCAGCCTCCGAGACCGGCGATGTGCTGGTGATTGCCACCGACGCCACCGTGCACAGCCATGCATATGCCGCGGCTTGCGAGGCGCAGGGTCTGCGCGCCCTCGAAAAGGCGTGCCCGCTGCTGGTGCCGCTGGTCGAAGAAGGCTGGACCAACCACCCGGTGACGGCGCAGGTGATCCGCATTTATCTCGATGAGTTGCTCGCCGATGCCGCGGCCGGGGGCCTGAATCCCGATACGCTGGTGCTGGGGTGCACCCATTATCCCCTTCTGCGGGCGCTGATCGAACAGGCTGTTCCACCGGGGATGCGAGTAATCGATTCGGCAGAGTCGACTGCGGATGCGGCCCTCAGGCTGATCAACGGGCGTACGGCTTCGCCGACCGGTGACTGCGCCAACACCATGATTCGCTGCTTCGCGACGGATTCGGTGGATAAGTTTCAGCGCCTCGGGTCGCGGTTCCTGGGATGTCCTGTGGGCGACGTGGAACTGGTCGACCTGGGCGGCTGACGCCGCAATCGCGGCTGTTATCCTAAACAACGGTTGGCCTGAAACTCCCCTGAGCGGACGCATCAACAACGGAGGACAAGAATAAAAATGATCGATCTGTCTGGCAAAACGGCGGTCGTGTTCGGGCTGGCCAACAAGCGCTCCATTGCGTGGGGCATCGCGCAGAAGCTCCATCAGGCCGGCGCCACCCTGGCCATCTGCTACCAGAACGAGCGCATGAAGCTCGAGGCCGAGGGCCTTATCACCGAATTGCCGGGAGCCAGCGGATTCCAGTGTGATGTTTCCAGTGATGGCGAAATCGATGCGCTGTTCTCGGCGCTCAAGGAAAAGTACGGCAAGCTGGACATTCTCGTACATGCGGTGGCCTTTGCGCCGGCCGCCGACCTGAAGGGCGAGTTCCTCAACACCAGCCGCGACGGGTTCCGCATGGCCATGGACGTGAGCGTGTACTCGCTGATTGCGGTAAGCCGCGGCGCTGCTCCCTTGATGACCGAAGGCGGCAGCATCATGACGCTCACCTACTACGCCGCCGAGAAGGTGGTTCCCAATTACAACGTGATGGCGCTGGCGAAAGCGGCCCTGGAGTCGGCAACGCGCTACCTGGCGGCGAACCTGGGGCCGAAGAATATCCGCGTGAATGCGATTTCCGCGGGTCCGATCAAGACGCTGGCGGCGCGCGGCATCGGCGACCTGAGCGAGATGATGAGGGCGCACATGGAACGCGCGCCGCTGCATCGCAACGTGGATCAACTGGAAGTGGGCGGGTTAGCCCTGTTCCTGGCCAGCGATTTGTCGAGCGCGATTACGGGCGAGACCATCTACGTGGATTGCGGCTATAACATCATGGGGTTCTAAACACCTTCCCACCGGCTCTCATCACAGTCTCGAAAAATCTGTCGGACGTTTTCGCATCCGTTTTGCAGGCAAAGCTCAATATGAAGATCCATCGCATACGTTCGGTCGAAGAGCCTGCGTACAAACAACTCCTTCACATCTACCGCGACTCTCAACCGGAGAATGAGCTCAAAGGTCCCGATCAGGTTGCGGGCATGATCGAGAGGCCGGAGTATTTCTTTCTTGCCGCGCTGCGCGACGATGCCGTGGTCGGCTTTTCGATTTCGATTTGCTTTGCCGGTTCCGATGCGGCGCTCATCGAGTACATGGCGGTCGCCCGCGAATTCAGAGGACAGGGGACCGGGCAAGGCCTCTTCAAGGAAACCGTACAGTTCGGATCCATCGCGGAGCGCACGGTGATCATCGAAGTGGATTCGGAGAAGTCACCGTCCGACGACCACGTGGACCGGGTACGGAGAAAGAATTTCTATCGGCGACTCGGGTGCCGCGAGGTGGAAGGTCTGTCGTACATCATGCCGCCCGTTTCGAGCGGAATCCCTCCTCCCATGGATATGCTCGTCTATGCCGCCGAGCTTCCCGGCACGCTGGCCAAGAGCCGCATCCGGACGTGGCTCGAGAGTTGTTACCGGCAGGTATACGAGCTCTCAGAGACTGATCCGCGGATTCAGTCGATGCTGAAGAATCTGCCCGAAAATGTGCGCCTGATCTGAACTCCGGGGTATTGGTGTGGGTTGTGATTTGCTCGAACACAACTGAACCCGTCACGGGCCGGCGTTGGGAGTGCGGGCCGAGTCCGTCGCTGGCGCCGATTCCGGAGAATGGCGGTGGAGTTGGCAACCATCAGTCGCCTCCTTTGTCGCTGAGCCGGGTGTAGGTGTTGATCCAGTTTGTCTCCCAGGTCGTGCCGCCGTCAGCGGAGAAGGCCTGCTCGGAGCGAACTTCGTTGGGTGAAACGGGCCAGATCGAGAAGCGGACGAGGATGTTGCGTCCGTGAAAGAGTTCGCTATCGAAGAACTCGCCGCGGCCGCCCGTGAATCCGCCGACCGCAGGAACGCTGAGCTCAGCGGAGCTACCGCTGGCGAAGCTGATGTTCCACTGATGCGCCCGGGGATCATAGAGGCGCAGCGCGAGGAGTTCGAGATGACCGGAGGGGCCGTCGGCTTCGACGGTGGCCAGGTTGGCGCGCCCGTCCCAGATCTTGTTGGTGACGGTTGTGCCCTCCATCTCGGTCCACTCGGAGGAACCGGTGAGCGGATGGACAAGACGGCGGATGCGCATCTTCCAGGCGCCGAAGTCAAAGTCGAAATCGTGCTGGCCGTCGCGGGCGGTGGTGTCCGGCGGTACGGTGCCGGGAGGTAGCGTGCTCGGGCGGCCGGGCTGCGGCTGACCCCACAATGCCTCGCCGGTGTGAGTCTGATCCGTAATCCAGTTCACCTCCCAGGTCTTGCCGCCGTCGGGCGAGAAGGCCTGCTC
>DATGGM010000081.1:0-7374 GCA_035308525.1 Bryobacteraceae bacterium | reverse complement strand
TATGCATTTCTCCGTCTCTCTTCCATGCTCAGGAGCGGCCTGCCCCATTCCACCCCGCTTCTGCCTTGAGCGGCATCTCATGAGTGGCCCACAAGCCCTCTTTTTGGAGTAAGTGACTGATGAGTGGCCCACTCAAGCCCTCTTTTGGCTTGAGTGGGTTAATTAAGTGGAGGAACGCTATTTTGGCTCCGCCACCACGGGCTGCGGGTAGGCTTTCTGCAGCGCCGCCTGGTACTCCGCGAACAGCGCCTTGATGCGCGTGAATTCCGTATTCACCGCCTGCCGCAGCTCGGGATGAGTGGCGTAATCGTACAGAATCGCGGCCATGGTTTCAGCATCCACCAGGAAACCATGGTGGCCCACATCAGTGAGCGCGTCCGCCTCCATGCCGTAAGTGTGGTTGGCCCAGTTGGAAGATTTGGCTTCCACTCCCAGACCCGGAATCTGGCTGGAAACGCTGCCGGTCTCGTCGTAGCCCATGGGCTTGCCGGGGTCAGGATCAATTCCGGTGGCGCCAAACTGTTTCATATACGCGAACGACAGCTCTTCCAGCGTGGCCAGCGATATTCCGTCGCGGTCGTGCCCGTAGTGGTCAATCTTCACCTTGGTACCGGTGGCCAACGCCGCCGCCCGCGCCGCGTCATTCACCCAGTTTGTGACTTGCTCCAGATACACGGAATCGGGATAGCGGATGTAGAAGTCGGCGGCCGCCTTATCCGGCACCACGTTGGGCGCGGCTCCGCCTTCGGTAATCACGCCCTGGATACGGGTTTCCGGGCGCATGTTGCTGCGCACCGCATCAATGTTGTTGAACAGCTTGATCACCGCCTCCAGCGCGTTGCGCCCGTTCCAGGCCGTGAGCTCGTGCGCCGGCGCCCCATAAAAGGTGTATTTCACCCCGTCAATGTTCATGCAGCAGGTGCCGAAGCCTGCGGCGGAACGGCGGGTGATGTTGAAGGAATGGCTGCGCACAATGATGTTGGCGCCCTGGAACACGCCCGCGTCGAACATCACCGTCTTAGCTTCCGGCGGCATCATCTCCTCGCCTGGCGTGCCGTACACGGTCACCGTTCCCGGCGTGTGGGTGCGGGTCAGAAACTCGGCCATGGCGATGGCGGTCGCCAGGCCCACCGGTCCCTGGGCGCTGTGCTGGTCGCCGTGAAACGCGCCCTTGGTGCCGCGCAGCGCGTCATATTCCACGATCACGCCCAGGTTGGGGCCAGGCGTGCCCCGGCGATACTTGGCCACAAAGGCGGTGGGCAGCCCGGCCACTCCCCGGGTAACGTCAAACTCATGCGCCTGCAGATAGGCGGTGAGTTTCTCCACCGCCTGAGTCTCCTGGAAGCCGATCTCGGGATGCTGCGTGATCCAGTCGCTCATGGGCATCAGTTCGGTGTCGAGCAACTGCTTGACCCGCGCGATCACCTCTCGCGGCCCTTGTCGGGGGCGGTCAGCCGGGCGACCATTTGCGGCACGTTGAGCGACTGGTCCAGTTCGTGAATCTGTTTCACCACCTCACGCCCGGCTTGGCGCTCGGTTTCGGTCTCCTGTGCCGCCGTCGCCCCCGCCAGCAACAGCAGCACGCTGCAGGTGGCGATTAGTCTTCGCATCTTCCCCTCCGCAAAGCCGCCAATTGTACTACCGCGTTCAATATGGGATTCGTCAATCATCAATCGTCAATTCCCTTCGTGTCTCTGTGGTGAACGGATTTCAGTAGGCCAGCAGCACCCGCAAATCTCTTAGATTATTTCCCGTCGGCCCGGTGATAATCGCGTCTCCCAGCGCCTCAAAGAACGGGAAAGCGTTAAACCTCGCCAGCGCCGCTGCGGGATCCAGCCCGCTGGCCCGCGCCCTTTCGACCGTGGTGCCATCCACCACCGCCCCGGCGGCCGAACTGTTGCCGTCAATGCCGTCGGTTCCTGCGCTCAGAATGGTCACATTCTGGCCGGAGATTTTCTCCCCGCAATGCAGTGCGAACTGCTGGTTGCGCCCGCCCACCCCGCCGTTCTGCACCCGCACTGTCACTTCGCCCCCGGAGATCAGGCACACACGCGACACCCCCTGGCGCAGTTCGCGCAGGCGGCCCAGCAGGTTATCGGCGGCAGCCGCGTAATCCCAGTCATCGCAGCTGTTGTCCACGGTGACCGCGAATCCCGCCCGCGCCGCCGTTGCCGCTGCCGCCTGCCGCACCTCGGCGTTCGACAGCACCGTCCACCAGCGCGAGCGCGCGAACGCCTCGTCTCCCGCCTTGGGCGTCTCCTCCAGCCGCCGCTCCGCGAACAACCGCCGCACCGAATCTGGTAGCTGCGGCAGCAGCCCGTATTTCTCGGCTATCTGATAGCAGTCCTGCACGCGGGAGGAATCGGGCATGGTGGGTCCGGAGGCCAGCGCATCGGGCGCGTTATCGGGAACATCGGAGACCAGAATGGAAACCTGCTGCGCCGGCGCCGCTGCCCGCGCCAGGCGTCCGCCCTTCACCGCCGACAGGTGCTTGCGGATGGCGTTAATCTCCACGATTTTGGCCCCGGAGAGCACCAGCTTGCCGTAGGCCGCCGCCAGGTCGTCGAGCGAAATGCCCTCGCTGATCGGCTTCTCCAGCAGCGCTGACCCCCCGCCGCTCACCAGGAAAATCACCAGCGCCGCCGGGCCCTGTCGCTTCAGCGCCTGCAGCACGGCTTCGGCGGCCTGCCACGATTGGCCGTTGGGCGCCGGGTGTCCGCCGCGGAAGTACTGCACTCCCAAACGGTGCTCCGCCGCCTCGGTCGAGCCCACCGCGATGCCCGCCAGCCGCGCGCCCAGTTGCGCGTGCAGGCAATCCATCATGGAGTAAGCTGCTTTGCCGATTGCAACCGCGAACACCCGCCGCGCCCCACTCAGGTCGTGGAGGTCTTCCCCAATCCGGAGAACGCTGCGGTCAAGGTGCACATGCCGGCGAAACGCTTTTTCGATGCTGGCCTCATGCAAAGCATGGAGAAAAATGTCGCGCGCGGTTTGACGCATCTGCCGCGCCGTCGCGTTATCGCCCTGGCGGGCGCCGGCTTCCGGAGGATGGGCCATGCGCGGATTATATCGAGCCGGGAGGCAGTACTCAGAAGTCGGGAGTCGGGAGTCGGCCACTGCCGACTACCTGCTCCTTCACCCATTCCTCAATCGCCCTGCGCAACTCTGCCAGCCGCCCGGCAAAAAAATGGTCCGCGCCTTCGACAATCACCAGCCGCTTAGGTTCCGGCAACGACGCCACCAGTTGCTCCAATCTGGCACGTGGACCGAACTGATCTCGTGCGCCGCTTACAAACAGCTTGGGGCGGATGCAGTTCTTCAGAAAGCTGAAGTCGTACGCCCGGTCGTCCACCGGCGCAACCGGAGTGCCCAGCGCGATCATGGCCGCCACATCGGGGGCGGGACACGCGGCCTGCAACCCCACCGCTGTGCCAAAGGAAAAACCGGCAAAAATAATAGGCAGGTGAAACTGTTCCCGCAGCCACTGCAGCCCGGTGCGCACGTCCTCTACCTCGCCTCGGCCCTCGTCGTGCTCCCCCTGGCTCAGTCCCGCGCCGCGGAAATTGAAGCGCAGTACCGGAAATCCGAACCCGTTTAGCGCCTTCATGGTGTGGAATACCACTTTGTTGTGCATGGTGCCGCCGAACATGGGATGGGGATGGCACACCAGCGCCGCATGCGTGGCTGTCTCCGCGCCCTGGTTCAGCAGCGCCTCCAGTTGCCCCGCCGGCCCCTGCAGAAACAGTGATTGTATTTGCGTTGGCATAAGAGCAAGTAGCTGGTAGCTGGCCCCTGCGGTCTTAGCCGATTGCCGAGGGTGAGAGCTGGCAGCCAAGCGGCGACACCCAACCACCAACTACCGACTACCAACTACCTTCTTCTCACTATATCCTGACCTCCGCATGGAACTGTTCTCCCTTACCCGCCAACTCGTGGACATTGAATCCATCACCGGCAACGAAACCGGTGTGGGCGAATTCCTGCGCACTGAACTCCAGCGCCTGGGCTACCGCGCGGAGAAGATGCCGGTCGAAGCCGAGCGCTTCAACCTGTGGGCAACACTGGCGGAAACGCCGCGCCCTGCCATCGTCTTCTCCACCCACATGGATACGGTACCGCCTTTCATTCCTTCCTCAGAAGACAGCGAACGCATCTGGGGCCGCGGCTCTTGCGACGCCAAGGGCATCATTGCCGCGCAAATCGCCGCCGCTGAACGCTTGCGCGCCAGAGGCATCCACGTCGGCCTGCTCTTTCTCGTCGGCGAAGAAAAAGACAGCCAGGGCGCCCAGGTCGCGAATCAGCAGCCGCCCGGCTCCCGTTTCCTGGTCAATGGCGAGCCCACGGAAAACCGTCTCGGCCTCGCTTCCAAGGGAACTCTGCGGGTGGAACTCACAGCCCGCGGGCGCATGGCGCACTCCGCCTACCCCGAACTCGGCGAATCGGCCATTGATAAGCTGCTGGTCGCGCTCACCCGCCTGCGCGCCATGCCTCTGCCCTCCGACCCGCAGGTCGGCCCCTGCACCCTCAACATCGGCATGATAGAAGGCGGCCGCGCCCCCAACGTCATTCCCGACTTCGCCCGCGCCCACCTGCTCTACCGCCTCATCGCTCCCGCCCATGAACTGCGCCGGGAGATCCTCGCCGCTGTCGGGGACCTGGCCGAAGCCAACTTCGTCCTCGAAATTCCCTTCATGCGCCTGCGCACTCTCGAAGGCCTGCCCACCATGATCGCCGCTTTCACTACCGACATTCCCGCGCTCAGCCGCTGGGGCGAGCCTCTCCTCGTTGGCCCCGGTTCCATTCACGTGGCTCACACCGAGCGCGAGCACATCCAGAAATCACAGCTCACTGCCGCGGTGGAGCTGTATTGCACCATTGCCCAGCGGCTGGCAACCAGCGCTTAACCCTGCGCACTTCGCATTTAGCCCTTCAACTAAGTCGTTATTCTGAATTGCCGTTTGTGGCGCGGGCGACCTCGCGCGGCCATCATCGAACCCTTCCTCCAACAGGGCTTCATGCTGAGGCGCTTTAGGGCAGAAACGTCTCGCGGGCACAGACACCCGGGCGGCCCGCCAACGCGTTAGACTAAATGCTTATGACCACCCAGACCGCCAACTCCCTCGCGAGCGCCTCTTCCGCCTATCTCCGCTCCGCCATGCACCAGCCCATTCGCTGGCATCAATGGGGACCGGAAGCCTTCGCCCTTGCGCAAACGGAGGACAAGCCCATCCTGCTCGACATCGGCGCCGTCTGGTGCCACTGGTGTCATGTGATGGACCGCGAATCTTATGACAATCCCGAGGTCGCCGCCGTGGTCAATGAGCACTTCATCGCCATCAAGGTGGACCGCGACGAGCGCCCCGACGTGGACAGCCGCTACCAGACCGCCGTCTCCGCCATCAGCGGCCAGGGGGGCTGGCCCCTCACCGCCTTCCTCACCGCCGAGGGCAAGCCCTTCTACGGGGGCACCTATTTCCCGCCCGACGACCAGTGGGGGCGCCCCGGTTTCAAGCGCGTGCTCCTGGCCATTGCCGGCGCCTACCGCGAGAAGCGCGCCGAAGTTACCGAGCAGGCCAGCATGGTCGGCAATCTCCTGGCCCAGTCGGAGACCTTTGCCGCGCCTGCGGCCGAATTCTCCCCCCGCGTCATTGATTCCATCGTCGCCGCCGCGGTTAAGATGTTCGACCCCCAGCACGGCGGCTTCGGCAACGCTCCCAAGTTCCCTCACCCTTCCGTCATTGACCTGCTCATCGAGCGCTACGCCCGCACCGGCAACGAGGAATTAAAAAATATCTTCGTCACCACGCTCGAGCGCATGGCCCGCGGCGGCGTTTATGACCAGCTGGCCGGCGGTTTTCACCGCTACTCCGTGGACGAGCGCTGGATTGTTCCCCACTTCGAGAAAATGTCCTACGACAACTCCGAGTTGCTGAAGAACTACGTCCACGCCGCCCAGGTTACCGAAAATCCCTTCTTCGCCGCCGTGGCTCGCGACATCATCCGCTGGATGGACGAGTGGCTCAGCGACCGCGAACACGCCGGCTTCTATGCCTCCCAGGACGCCGACTACTCCATGGATGACGACGGCGACTACTTCACCTGGACCCTCGACGAAGCCGCCGCCGTGCTCAGCGGCGACGAACTCAAGGCCGCCCAGCTTCACTATGACCTCAACGAAGTCGGCGAGATGCACCACAATCCCGCCAAAAACGTGCTCTACGTGCGCGCCCCCATCGAGCAGATCGCGGTCCGCCTGGGCATGTCCCCGGAGCGCGTGGAAGCCTTGCTCGCCTCCACCCGCGAAAAGCTTTATGCCGCGCGCCGGCGCCGTCCCACGCCCTTTGTGGACAAAACGGTGTACGTCAGCTGGAACTCGCTCTGCATCTCCGCTTACCTGCAGGCCGCGCGCGTGCTGCAACTGGACCACGCCCGCCACTTTGCCCTGCGTTCTCTCGACCGCATCCTGGCCGAAGGCTGGGATGCCGAGCGCGGCCTGCGCCATGTGATCGCCTACTCCGAATCCGGCGGGGGAAAGCGCTCTCTCCCCGGCCTGCTGGATGACTACGCGTTCACTTCCCTGGCTTGTCTCGATGCCTACGAGGCCACCTCTGACCTCAGCTATTTCCACTTTGCTGAGCGCATCGCCGCGCGCATGATCGCCCGCTTTTTTGACGAGGCCGCGGGCGGCTTTTTTGATACCGAGACGCGCGACAGCCAGGATGCCCTGGGCGTGCTCGCCACCCGGCGCAAGCCCTTCCAGGATTCGCCCACTCCCTCCGGAAATTCTGCCGCCATCATGGCTTTGTTACGCATCTATGCCTATACCAACGACCACTCCTATCACGAAAAGGCCGAGCGCACCCTGCGCGTCTTTGCCGGCGTCGCCGAGCAGTACGGCATGTTTGCCGCCACCTACGCCATCGCTGCCGTCATGTTCGCGCAATCGCACACCCAGGTTGTGGTGATTGGCGGCGGGGAACCCGCCGACCGTCTTTATCGCGTTGCCCTTGCCCCGTTCTCTTTCAGCAACACTGTTCTCAAATTCACCGATAACGAAGTTTCGCCGCAGAACCTTCCCCCCGCGCTGGCGGAAACTCTCCCTTCCCTGCCTCGCGCCCAGTCTGCAAGGGCGGTGATTTGTTCCGGATTCACCTGTCAGCCACCTGTCACCGACCCGGAAGAACTGGGCCGGCGTATGCGCCAGGCGATGGCCTGATTCGGTTTGCCAACCCCGGAGCGCGGGCCCCGCATCCAGCAACCTGGAAAGCACAAAAGAAAAGGCCGCCGATAAGCACTTCGGCGACCATCCCGATAAATATTGGGATTACGTCAACGTTACTAAAGTGACCTGTTCTTAAGACTGATTGTTTGCAA
>DATGGM010000080.1:0-3350 GCA_035308525.1 Bryobacteraceae bacterium | reverse complement strand
TCCGCGTCGTTGCAATGCCAGCGGCTTCAGATCCCTCACCAGCGCGGCCGGATCATCATGAGCCGTCACCTGGATGATGAGGTGCATCTTCCCTCCCTGCGAGCGAAAGCAGGCCAGGTCCTGGGGCGCACGGCCGATATTGACATAGTTAAAAGCGTTGATGCCGAGGGACGCGGCCCGATGCAGCACGTCGCAGACTTTCTCCTGCGTGTACCACTCCGCCATGGTGGCGCCGAAATTGTTGTTGTAATGGGCAAATCCGTACATCGGGTTCACGCCCAGGACCATACGGCTGATGTCCATGGCGCCGAACTTCATGGTGGGCACCTGGATCATGTCCATGGCGCCTGCGGGAGGCGTGGAAAGCGCAGGTTTCGCCGGGGCTTGTGCGGGCTTGGGTGTTTGGGCCAATATGTTCGTTCCGCCCATCAGGCTGGCGGCGGCAGCGGCACTAGTTTGCAGGAATTCCCGGCGTGTATTCGACATGCAAACAACTTGAACCAGACAAGGCGATCCTGGCTGTGGGCTGGGTCACACTCGGAAGGCAGAAGGCAGGTTTAGACTTGGCCTTTCGAATCTGCGATTTGCGCAATGTCCTCGATCGAAGAGAAAGTGACTATGCTTAGCCATTCGCGCGGCGCCGACCGGGCGCTGCTTGAACTCACCATCGGCGCGCTGCTGGACCGCACCGCCAGCCGTTTCCCGGACCGGCCGGCGGTCGTTTCGCGGCACCAGTCGCGGCGGATGACCTGGGCCGAGTTGAGCGAGGCGGCGGACCGGGTGGCGCGCGGGTTGCGGTCAATGGGCATTCGCCGCGGAGACCGGGTGGGCGTGTGGTCCACCAACTGCGCCGAGTGGATCATGATGCACATGGGCTGCGCGCGGGCCGGGGCGGCGCTGGTCAACGTCAATCCCGCCTATCGTTCGCACGAACTGCAATTCACGCTGACGCGCTCGCGCATGAAGGCGCTCTTCCTGTGGCACGAGGACAAGCGGGCGAACTACGAGGAGATCCTGGAGCGGGCGCGGCACGGATTGAAGATTGAATTGGAACATACTGTCTACTTCGACTCGCCGCAGTGGCCGGCGTTGCTGGATGCGCCGGGGCGGTTGCCGGACGGTGTGAATGTCGAGGACGTGGCCAACATCCAGTACACCAGCGGGACGACGGGACTGCCGAAGGGGGTGCTGCTCACTCATCGCAACGTGGTGAACAACGGGCAGTTCCTGGCGCAGGGGTTTCATTACACGGAGCAGGACCGGATCGTGGTGCCGGTGCCGCTGTTTCACTGCTATGGCTGCGTGATCGGCACGATGTCGGCGCTGAACTCGGGAGCGGCGATCATCCTGCCCAACTGGACCTTCGACGCGCACGCGGTGTTGACGGCAATTCACGAGGAGCGCGCCACGTCGGTGTATGGCGTGCCGGCCATGTACGTGGCGGAGTTCGGGCAGCCGGATTTCCACACCTTCGACTTCACCAGCCTGCGCACGGGCATGATGAGCGGGGCGCCCTGCCCCATCGAGTTGATGAAACGGGTGCTGAACGAAATGCACGTCCGGGAACTGGTGATCGCGTACGGGCAGACGGAGACCTCGCCAGTGGTGACGATGAGCGACGCCGCGGATGATATCGAAATTCGAGTACACACCGTGGGGCGCGCGATGCCGCAGACCGACATCAAGGTGATGTCTGTGGCCTCGGGCGAGACAGTGGCGCGGGGTGAGCAAGGCGAGATCTGCGTGCGCGGCTATGCGCTGATGAAGGGCTACGACGGCGATGAGGCGGGAACGGCGATGGTGATTCAGCCGGATGGCTGGCTGAAAACCGGCGACCTGGGCGTGATGCGCGAGGATGGCTGCCTGCGCATCACGGGGCGGTCGCGCGACGTGATTATCCGCGGGGGGGAGAACATCTATCCGCGCGAGGTGGAGGAATTTCTCTACACCCATCCCAAGGTGGGCGAGGTACAGGTGGTGGGGATTCCCAACGAGCGGCTGGGCGAGATCGTTGTGGCGTGGATCCGGCTGAGGCCGGGACAGGACTCGACAGAGGAAGAGATCCGAAACTGGTGCCAGGGACAGATCGCGTATTACAAGATTCCCGAGCACATCCGTTTCGTGACGGACTTTCCCGCAACGCTGTCGGGGAAGATTCAGAAATACAAGATTCGTGAATTCGAGATCGAGGCGCGGGGGCTGGAGAGCGTGGCGAAGGCGGCGACGGCGTAGAGAGAACTCCGAAAAGAGTAGCAGCTTGACTTTGGTCGCCGTCCGGGCGTACAGTCGACCATCGATACATCGATGATCGGAGAAGCGATGCCGAAACGCAAGCTCGATCCCCTTCCCGCCGCCGCCTTCCAGATTCTGCTCGCCCTGGCGGAAGGCGATTTGCACGGGTACGCCATCATGCGCCAGGTGGAAGAGCAGACGGCCGGCAAGGTGCGGCTCGGCCCCGGGACCCTGTACAGTTCGATCCAGGCGCTGCTCGAAGAGGGATTGATCGAGGAAGTGGATCCCGGCGCCGCCCCGGAACTGTCCGACGCACCGCGAGATCGTCGCCGCTCCTATCGCCTGACGGGCGCGGGAAGGAAGGTGGCCCGCACCGAAGCCCAAAGGCTTGCCGGCATCCTGCGCGTCGCCCGCGCCCGGCGGATCCTGAAGGGGGACTATGTCTGAAAAGATATTCGCCTGCCTGCTGCGCCTCTATCCGGCGCGTTTCCGCCAGCAGTACGGGGCGGAAGCGATGGGGCTTTTACGCGACCGCCTGCGAGACGAGCGCGGGATTGCGCGGAGGGTCCGCCTGTGGTTCGATCTCCTGCTCGACTTCGCCACCGGAGCGCCGCTGGCATACCGCAACAGCTATGCGATGGTCAGTGCGTCGCCTGTGCCGCACGGTGCAGCGGGACTCCCGGAGTTCCGGGTGCTCGATCAGGAACCGCTGCGGCCAGAGTCCGTCGTGCTGGGAAGCGTTCTCGCTTTTGGCGCGCTGGCGGCCTTCGTGTTGGTGATGAATCACGCTTCCGGGTACCATCCGCTGGCAAGCCTGCGTGGACTGGCACATAAATCCGTGACCCAGTCCGATGCCGAGCAGGCTCCAGAGAAACTCGAGGAGAAGGTTCGCACTGCCAATGCTCTCCAAAGTTGCGGGTTCGACAAGCTGGAACTGCATCCCGGCAACATCGGATACGTAAAGCTGAACTTTTTTGGGGAGCCGGCGCGATGCGCCGAGATGGCCGACGCGGTGATGGAGCGGTTGAACGATACCGATGCCATCATCTTCGATCTGCGCGACAACCGCGGAGGGTTCCCGGCGATGGTGCAGTTGATGGCTGACTGGCTATTCGATC
>DATGGM010000079.1:0-3334 GCA_035308525.1 Bryobacteraceae bacterium | reverse complement strand
CGCGCTGTGGTTGGGGATCCACGGTTTGATAAGCCATGGGCCCAGGATCCAGACCGCCAGCATCAGCGTTCCCGTCAGGATGGTGTAAGCCGTGACCACGGGTGGGCTGTGCGAGAGCATCAGTTTTTTGCTGAGCAGGATCCAGGAGAGGGCCGTGCAGAGCGAGGCCACGACCATCAGGTCGCCGATCAGGGTGGGCTGGCCGTGCACGGCCGGTCCGCGATGACCGCCGAGAACGATCAGGGCGGCTCCCACGGTGGAGGCGACCAACGCCGCCCATCCCGCCCAGTCGAGCCGCTCGCCGGCGAAGATCGCCGCCGCGGCCGCCAGCAGCACCGGCATGGAACCGACCATCAGCGCGGCATGGCTGACCGTGGTGCGGTCGAGGCCATGAAACTGCATCAGGAACTGCACCGGGACGCCGAAGAATGCGGAGATGAGCAACAGCCGAAGCTCAGTACGGTTGAAGGGAAATCGATTCATCAGGGCGACCGGCAACATGCCAATGCAGGCGAAGAGGAAGCGGTAGAGCACCATGTGCTCCACGCTCATCTCGTTCATTGCCAGGCGGCCGAAATAGAAGCCGGTGCCCCACAGGCAGCCGGCGAGCGCGCAAGCGCCGTAACCCAGAAACTGTATGCGGCGGCTGATCGTGCCCTCCGTTCCCATGGCTGAGTACCGGGCTGTTATCCCGCGATGATCCGCGCGCCCCAGACCAGCAGGACGATGCCGAGAATGATGCGGTAAATCGCGAACACCGCGAACCCGTGACGGCGCACCCACATCAGGAACCACTCCACCACCGCAAAAGCGACGATGAACGAAACCACGAAGCCGATGGCCAGCACGATCCAGCGTTCCCCGGTCATGGTGACATGGGCCGCGGCCTGGCCGGCAGCAAGGGCGGCTTTGCCGGGATGAATCTCCTTCAGCAGGTCGTAGGCTGTAGCCGCGAGCATGGTGGGAATAGAGAGCAGAAAGCTGAACTCGAGCGCGGTGGGACGGTCCATTCCGACAAGCTGTCCGGAGGCGATAGTGGACATGGAACGGGATGTGCCCGGGAAGATAGCCGACAGCGACTGGCATAATCCGATCCAGACGGCCTGCGTGAAGCTCATTTCTTCGACGTGGATGGTGTTGGGCTCAAAGCGCGAGGCCCAGGCGTCCACCACCCACATGATGATGCCGCCGGCCAGCAGCGCAACGGCCATGACCGTAATGCTGCCGAGATTCCGGTCGCTCCACTTCTTCAACAAAAGAGCTGGAACCGACGTACATATAAAGGCAACGATGGTGAGCGACAGGGGGTGGGTGAAAATGTTGCGGTCGCGACGTTCGCCCCCGGGAAAGGTGCGCCAGAACTCGAAGATGCGGCCAAGGTAGAGCAGAAGCAGCGCCAGGATCGCGCCGGCCTGGATCACGATGGTGTACATCTTCCAGTAGGCATCGTCCAGATTGATCTTCATCAACGCTTCAGTGATGCGCAAATGCGCGGTGGAACTGACGGGCAGAAATTCGGTCAGTCCCTCAACAATGCCCAGAATGACAGAAAGAATATATACGTTCAAAAAGCCTCCGGAAATCGGTGTCCCCAGCTACAGTTTTTCGTCCGGGGGGACCGATATGCGCACGGGCGAGATTGGCCTGGCGTGCTCGCGCGATCAGATGTGTGACGAGCCTCTCTCCGATGATAAAGCCCTGATCCGAAGTGCTATGGCGTGGCCGCGCCTGAATTCGCGGAGAATTAGCGATCGACAACCTCAATCCGATTGCTTCTCGATGCCATATACCGGGATGCCCTGGTCGATCTTGAACATGAGGGCCAGGGCGCGCGCGGTGTAGTCGGACTGGGGGAATTTATCTTTCATGCGCGCGGCAAGCTCATGGGCGTGCGCCTTGGCGCTGTCCGCCTTCTTGTCGCTGTTATCTGCATTAAACATATCCACGAGTACCGCCTGTCGATACAGGGCCTGGTAGAGTGCCTGCGCGGTGCGCGGCCCGTCGGGATACTCGGAGGCGTATTTTTCGTAGTAGTCGGTTTCCTTCTCGGGACACTTTTCCTGCCCCTGCCAGTCGCCGCAGAGCTTGTTATCGATCAGTTCATAGGCAGCGAAGGCGGCCTGGCGCGTGCGCGGATAGAACTTGATGATCTTCTTCATCTCGTCTTCGTCGATTTGTTCGCGCATATAGGCGTCTCTCTCGTGGGCCGAGGGCCGCGAGGAAACATCGGCCTTCTGAATCTGCCAGAGAATGTCGGCGGCGCGCCACGCGGCCTCGGGAGCCAGCGGCGAATCGGGAAACATTTCGACGACGCGACGATAGTAGAGGCGGGCGGTTTGGGCGGCGTGCGCGGGGCCGCGGGGATCGCTGGCCAGCGCCTCCTGATTGGCGGCTTCGCCCATGAGCACCTGGTCGCCGTTGGGTGTGGTTTCGATGACCACACCCTTGGCTTCCATCCATCCGGAGATCGGCGGCGGCGTATCGTTGGGTGAACCGATCAGGGGCGCGTCCCGGTCGCTCATCTCCTGGATATCGGTGTTGGCGTATACGCGAATCCAGGGGCCGCTCTTCTCGGCGATCACCATCTCCCGTCCGGCCTGGACACGGTCTACCTTCTGGGCTCCGCGGTCGGGCGCGACAAACAGCCAGGTCACCTGCAGCGCCGTTGCCCGCGGTCCGGCCATGGGCTTCTGAATGTTGTCCTTCTTCGGTTTCTGATCGCAAAAAGCCGGCAGGGTGCCGAGCAACATCAGGCAAACAGCGAGACAGCGGAATGGAATTACACGGCAAGTCATCGGCGCCACCCTATGTGGATAGACGTTATACGGCTTCGGTCAGCACCTCGGCCAGCATTTTGGGGTCGACGTTTCCGCCGCTGACCAGGGCTACAGCCTGGCGGAACGGCGGCAGCTCGGCAGCATGGAACAGGAGGGCCGCAGTGGTTACGGCGCCGCTGGGCTCGGGAACGAGGCGTGCGGTGGCGACGATGGCCCGCATGGCGGCGCGAATCTCGGCCTCGGTGACGGTGACAATCCCGTCAACGTAGGCTTGGATGTGCGCGAAGTTGCGCACGCCCACGCTCTGCGTCCGCAAGCCATCCGCGATCGTACGGCTGGTCAGCTCCGCCGGCCAGGTAACGATGCGGCCGGTGCGAAAGCTTTCCGCGGTGTCGGCCGCCAGTTCGGGTTCTACGCCAAAAACCTTGGCCTTGGAATTGAGGAGCTTGACCGCTGTCGCCGTTCCGCTGAGCAGGCCGCCGCCCGAAACCGGCGAGAGCACAAGGTCCACGTCGGGCATGGTCTCCGCGATCTCCAGGCCGCATGTCGCCTGGCCG
>DATGGM010000078.1:0-1667 GCA_035308525.1 Bryobacteraceae bacterium | reverse complement strand
GGGGAGGATGGTCACGACCATCGGAGCCCGCTGCGGGCAGTCTACGCCAGAAACTCCCTTTGAGGAAAGCCGGGCGCGACGTACCTGTGGTGTTCCAATAGAAGTGTCAGGGGTTAACGTTCCAATAGAAGTGTCAGGGGGGTAGGCGGTGTGGTCAAGGCTGTGGAACGGAATGAGGGCGAGCGCAGCGAGACCGAATGCAGTGGAACAGGCTTGACCACACCGCGGATTTTTTCGCCGTCAGGGTCATATTGCGGTGCTCCGGAGGCCGCCACGCATGCCCTTATAGCTGCGTTTCCAGGG
Organism: Bryobacteraceae bacterium; assembly: GCA_035308525.1. Lineage (GTDB taxonomy): Bacteria > Acidobacteriota > Terriglobia > Bryobacterales > Bryobacteraceae > Bog-159. The sequence continues at coordinate 1,364 of DATGGM010000078.1, read as the reverse complement.
ATGAGTCGCGGCCGGTGGCTGGGGTGTGTAGGGGGGGGGTGGGGACTGGGGCACGGCCTTGGAGACGGGACGGGCGGCCAGTTGGCTGAAGATCAGGGGCTGATTCTGCTGGCGTAGTGCCAGCGTGCCGTCGGCCCGTTGGAGCACCTGGATGGGTTTGCCCGCCAGGGCCAGCCCCTGGTGCCGGTGGTGGATCTGTAGGATCCGGCCGTCGATACGCACGCACCAGTCCTGGCCCACGACCCGCGTTTCCACCACGCACAAGACGTCGGCGAGTGGGAGGTGCCGCGGCACAGGCCGGTGCACGTTGGCGCCGCTGGCGGGGGTCCGGCCAATCAAGCTGTGGAGGGACTTCAGAAAGGTCTTCTCCAGATAGGCGTTGGCCCCGGCGAGGGTGGTGATGCCCAAGAGTGCCAGTTCCTTGACCAGGCGGTCCTGGAATGTCCGGTTGACCCGTTCCACGCGTCCCTTGGCCTGGGGCGAACCGGCGAAGATCAGCCCCACGCCCAGTTGCTCCATTGCGCGCCCGAACTGCGTTAAAGGCGTCTTTTGGCCTCTTTCGCGCGCTCTTTGCCGGGCCGGCTCATCGTTGACGCGGTAGATCGAATCGCAATCCACATACAGCGCCAGCGGCAGGCCGCTCTGGCGTGCGTAGCGTCCAAAAAGGTCAAACGCCGTGACCGTGTCCTCCGTGGCGTAGAACCGCGCCCAGACCCGGCTGGAGGCGTCGTCGATCATGACAAACAGCACGGCCTGCGGAAGCTCCGGCCCAAACCACGCATGCGTCGAGCCGTCCATCTGCAGCAGCTCTCCCAACGCCGCCCGGCGTTCCCGCCGCCGGCGATGCGGCTTGACCCGGCGGGGACAGACCACCAGGCCCTCGGCCTTCATCCACCGCCAGCAGGTCGTCCGCGGTACCGCCAGCTTCTCCTGAGCCAGGAAGTCCCGGGCATGGGCACTGGAGAATCCCCGGTACTTCCCCCGGCACGCCGCCAGTACCTGGTCGCGGAGCGCCCCGCGGGCCGCGTTGCCCGGCCGACCCCGCAATCCATGGATCAGCCCGGCATCGCCCCGCTGTCGATAGCGCTTCCAGAGCCGCCGTGCCTGCCGCTCCGAGAGGCCCAGCAACCGCCCGCCCTGCGCCACACTCAATACCCGTTCTTTGACCTGGCTAAAGACGGTCAGCCGCCGACGTTCCATCACGCTCATCGAAAGTGTTTCCATCCGGCCGGTTTAACCCAACAGGCCAGGGGGTGACACTTCTATTGGAACAAGGGGGTGACGTTTTAATTGGAACACAACAGATGAAAAGCCGGTACGGGAATCGGCCGGCATGGGGCCTGATCTCTGCTGGACCATCATTC
>DATGGM010000077.1:0-16256 GCA_035308525.1 Bryobacteraceae bacterium | reverse complement strand
CCACCGGAGAAAACCAGTGGCGTCCGCTGCGCGCGGTCCATGACGGCCGGATGTTCCACGGCTGGTGGCAGCGCAGCGGTCTGCTCGTCCGGACGCTGATCGGGGAGCCTGCTCCGGATTCTCCCCCGCGGCAGTCACCAGGATCGCGTCTCGCTTCGTAATCATCACCGGCGGGCAACCGAGCGCCAAACTACGCTATAATTCTTGGCCTCCGAGCAGCCATTCGCGAAAAACGGGAGGCGTCTTCAGCATGCCAGGCATTCTCACCAGTGCGGTCGCCACAACGATCATGTTCAGCACTGTGTTTCACGCAGCAGCTCAGGTCACCCCATCAACGAGCCCGGCGCCGGACGTGCCGACTCCGGAGAGTGTCCTCGGTCATCGCCCGGGCGATGACTTCTACCTCGCCACCTACGACGAATCGCGGGACTATTTTCACAAACTCGCGGCCCGCTCGAACCGCATCAAACTCATCACCGTCGGCAAGACCACGCGCAGCCTCGACTGGGAAATCGCCGTTATCTCGTCGCCCGAAAACCTCGCGCACCTTGACCGTCACAAGGAGCTATCGCGCCAGCTCGCGGATGGCCGCGGCCTGTCCGATGAAGCCGCCCGCGCCCTCGCGCATGAAGGCAAAGCTATCGTGCACATTGACGGCGGCCTGCACTCCACCGAAGTCGCCGGCGCTCAGCAATCCATCAATCTTGCCTACAAGCTGGTGTCCGCCCATAACGATCCCGAAGTGGATGCCATTCTCAACAACGTCATCCTCATGCTCTGGCCTACGCTCAACCCCGATGGCCAGAACCAGGTGGCGGCCTGGTACAGAAAGAATGTGGGAACCACTTTCGAAGTGAGCCCCCTGCCGGATCTCTATCAGGAATATGTGGGCCACGACAACAATCGCGACGGGTACATGAACAACATGCTGGAATCGCAAGCCGTCACGCGAACCGAGCTCGAGTGGGATCCGGTCATCTTTTATTGCCACCATCAGACCGCTCCCTTCCCCACCCGCATCTTCATTCCGCCGTTCGTGGAGCCTATCTCCTCTAACATCCACCCGTTGATGGGGCGATGGCTGAGCGTGATCGGCACGGACATAGCCGCTTACCTTGATGCTCACGAGATGCCCGGCGCCGTGAACCGCGTGGGATTCGACAACTGGTATCCCGGCTTCCTCGATTACACGCATATCTTCCGCAACAGCATCGCCTTCTTCACCGAAACCGCCCTCTACCGCTACGCCACACCCCGCTTCTACACAGTGGATGAGTTTCCGGCCGGCGACCGCGCCCTGCGCGCGGGGGTTTTCTACAGCAGTCCCTGGAAAGGCGGCTGGTGGCGGCTGGGCGACGCCGTCCGCTACATGCAAGGCGCATCCATGGCCGTGCTCGATACTGCCGCGAAATACCGCGAGGAACTGCTCTTCAACCGCTACCAAGCCGCCCGCGACAACGTCGCCCGCTTCCGGAAAGAGCCGCCGTTTGCTTACGTCGTCCCGCGCGATCAGCGCGATCTGGCAGAAGCGGCAACGCTTATCCAAAAGCTGATCATCAACGGGATCGAGGTGCATGAGGCCGTCCAGCCGTTCCATGCCAACGGGCGGGATTATCCGCCGGGCGCCTGGGTCGTGCTCATGGACCAACCTTTCTCCGCGCTCGTGAAGGAGCTCTTCGAGCCGCAGCAGTATCCCGACTTGCGTGACACGCCGTCGAGCCCGCCCAAGCTGCCCTATGACGTGACCGGCTGGACGCTGCCGATGCAGATGGGCGTCCAGGTCGCCCCCGTGCTTGAACCGGTGGCGCCCGCCCAGCGCGCGGCGCTCCATCGGATCGAACGATTCGCGCCGCCGGAAGGAAGTATCGATGGAACCGGCAGCGTGTTTATCCTGAGCCATAAGCCGAATGCAAGCTTCATAGCCGTCAACCAGATTCTGGCCGACGGAGGCCATGTCTCGTTCGCCGAAAAGGAGATCGAAACTCCCCAGGGCGCGGAAACCGGCGCCATCGTGGTCACCGGCGTGGATCGCGCGCGCATCGGCAAAATAGTGCGCGAAAACTCGCTCCTGGCGAAAGCCGCCGCGGCGCCGCCGAAGGATATCATCGAGGTGAAGAAACCGCGGGTGGGACTGTACCGCGCCTGGGTGCCGCTGATCGACGAAGGTTGGTCGCGCTGGGTCTTAGAGAACTACGGTTTCAACCCGGTCACGATGCGCAACGGCGACATCCAAGCCGGTAATCTGCGCGATCGCTTCGACGCCATTATCCTTCCGGACGCGTCGCCCGAAACCCTGCGCAACGGCTTCGGGCCCGGAACCATCCGCGGAGAGTATACCGGCGGGATTGGCCTGATGGGCGTGGCCGCATTGCGTGACTTCATCCAGACCGGCGGCATTTTAGTTACTTTCAACAATGCTTCACTCCTCGCCATCGACGATCTGGGCTTGCCGGTAAAGAACGTCCTGGGCGGATTGAAGGACGAACAATTCTACTGCTCGGGGTCGCTGTTGCGCGTCGAAATGCAGGAGCCCGGCGATGCCGCCGCCTGGGGGCTGCCGCACGATCCGGTGGTCATGTTTGAACGAGGGCCGGCCTTCGAGTCGAAGGAAGGGTTTCGCGGACGCATCATCGCCGCCTATCCGAAGGAGCAGAGTCCGCTGATGAGCGGATACCTGTTGCATCCCGAAAAGATCCAGGGAAAGGCCGCCGCCATGGAAGTGCAATACGGCAAGGGCCGCGTCTATTTGTTTGGCTTCCGGCCGCAATGGCGCGGCCAGTCGCATGGAACGTATCAGTTCATCTTCAACGCGATTTACGAAACGCAGGGACTCTCCAAGCCGGCCCCGATTCCCGCTCCGCCGGCCAAGCCACCGGCGCCGCCCGCGACTTCGCCGGAACAGGCCAACCAACCAAAGGTCCCCGTAGAATAGCAGGTGAGGGATAATCGATGCGACCGATTCTTGGCACGGCCGCGTGCCTGCTCATTTCGATACGCTCGGCCCAGCCGGCTGCGGTAGAGAACGCCCAATTCGAAAAGATGAAGACGCTCGTGGGCGAATGGGAATGCAGGATGCCGAACGGCGCCCGGCTTCTTAACACTTTCCGTGTCTTCGGCGAGGGCTCCGCTCTTCTGCATCTCGAAAAGCCCGAGGGCAGGCAGGAGGTCATTACAATCTTCTACCCAGCCGGAACGGAATTGCGAGGTGACCATTATTGCTACATGAAGAATCAGCCTCGTTATATCGCTGCGCCTTCTTCCGATCCGAACGTCATCACGTTTGAATTGCGCGATATTACGAACCTTTCTGTTTCGCCGGACAGTAGACACATGCACTCGACGACGTGGCGCTTCATTGACGCCGACCATCTCGTTCAGGAATGGCACGTATACGCGAACGGTAAGGAGGCGCGAGTGAACCGGCTGGAATTCACGCGCGTGAAGTAATCGCGCCGGCGACGCGCGCCGGCTTCTCCTATGCGGCAGTCACCAGGATCGGGTCTCGCTTCGTAATCATCACGGTGTGCTCGTAATGCGCGGACAAACTGCCGTCGGCCGTGCGGATCGTCCAGCGGTCGGGCTGTAAGACTCCCGTCCCCGCGCCGGCCGAGATGATCGGCTCGATGGTGATGACCAGCCCGTCGGTGAGGCGCGTGCGGAACTGTGGGTCATAGTAGTTCGGGACGCTGGGCGGCTCGTGAATGGTTCGTCCCACGCCATGGCCGCACAGATCGCGCATCACCTGGAAACCGCAGCGGCGGGTTTCCCGCTCCACCGCCCGGCCGATATCGTATACCCGGTTTCCCGCGCATGCGTTTTCCGCAGCCAGGCTAAAAGCGCTTTCGGCGCAGCGCGCCAGTGCATTCGCGCGGGCGCTCACTTCCCCGGCCCTGACGGTCACGGCGGCATCCGCGAAGAACCCGTCCTTTTCCGCCACCAGGTCCAGCTTGACCAGATCGCCGGATCGCACCACGCGGCGGCCGGGAATCCCGTGAATGGCTTCGTCGTTCACGCTGATGCAGAGCGCGCCCGGGAAGCCGTAGACCTTGGGCGGCGCAGATTCCGCGCCGTGGCCGGCCAACACGCGCGCGCCGATCTCATCCAGCTCCGCGGTGGTGATGCCTGGACGCACCGCGCGCGCCGCGGCGTCCAGCGCCCGCCGCACGATCCGGCCGATGATGCGTAGCTTCTCGAACTCGGCCTGCGAGCGGATTGACATCTTCTTCATCTTGCCACAGCCTGGAACAGGTACACTCGATTCAGAGGGAGCCAGTGCTGTCATGAAGGATCTCCGCCATGCATTTCGCACCACGCGAAAGCAACCCGGCTTCGCCCTGACGGCCATCATTACGTTGGCGCTGGCCATCGGCGGCACCACGGCCATGTTCACTGTGATCCGCGCCGTGTTGCTGAAGCCGCTGGATTATCGCGACCCGGACCAGCTGGTGAGCATCAACGGAGGCGCCACGCCGTCGCGATTCGAAGAGATGCAAGCGGGCGCGCAGTCTTTCACGGGGCTCGCCGCCTATACACTTTGGGAAGACGTGACTCTTTCGGGCGGAGCCGGGCCAGAGGTGCTGTCGGGTACCCACGTAACCCACGGTTTCCTGCGGGTTCTGGGTGTTCAGCCGCTGCTGGGACGCGGCTTTCGCCCCGAGGAGGATTCGGCCGCGGGCGCGCCGGTGGTGCTGATCAGCGCGGAGTTGTGGCGGCGGCGCTTTGGAGCGGATCCGCAAATCGCCGGCAAAACGGCGATCCTCGAGGATGCTCCGTACACCATCATCGGAGTCCTTCCGGCCGGGTTCCGGTTTCCTTTTCGCGGGGTGGATCTCTGGCTGACCGCGCCGCAGGAATTGCCCACGATCCCGCCCAAATCCCGCGCCCTGAGCCCCTACCTGACCGTAATCGGCCGGCTGAAGCCTGGAGTGAGCCTGGAGCGTGCCAACGCGGAGTTGAAGGTCATTCGCCGGCAATACTCCATGAGGCATCCCGCCATGCTGGACGCCAAGGCGAAGTCGCCAGTGGAACTCACCGCCATGAAAGATCAGATGGTGGCCGACGTGCGCTCCATGCTTTGGATGCTGTTTGGCGCCGCGGCCTTTGTCCTGCTCATCGCCTGCGGCAACGTTGCCGGCTTGCTGCTGGCGCGCGCGGCATCCCGTGCGCGTGAGTTTGCGGTGCGCGCGGCTTTGGGCGCGCCCCGCCTGCGTTTGATCCGGCAACTGCTCGCGGAGAGCGTTCTGTTGTCGGTCGCCGGTGGCGCGCTGGGCGTGCTGCTGGCCGTTTACTGCCTGCGCCTGATACCCAAAATAACCGCGTTCAATCTACCGCGTGCGGCGGAGATTCGCCTGGACTGGATGGTGCTGGCCTTCGCCCTGGCACTTTCCATTGGCACCGGGTTGTTCTTCGGACTGGCGCCGTCGATGGGCGCGTCGCGGCCGGATCTCATCAGCGTGCTGCGCACCAGCGGGGTAGCATCCCATGCGGGACATTCCAGAGCCGTTCTGGCGGGGTGGAGCACGCGCAGCGTATTGTTGGTGGGACAGGTGGCGCTCTCCATCGTCCTACTCATCGGTGCGGCGCTGCTGATCGAAAGCGTCGCGCAATTACGCCGTGTGGATATAGGATTCAATCCGTCGAACCTGCTCACCATGCGCATTTCCCTGCCGCCGGTGCGCTACGAGTCCGATCGGAAGACCGCCCTGTTCTTTCGAGACCTCGCCGGACGCGTGGGTGCGCTGCCGGGCGTACGCTCGGTCGCCGCGGCGATCTACCTGCCCATGATGGGCTATGCGGGAACTCCGGTGCAGGACGCCACGAAGCCGCCTCTGCCGTTGAACCAGCGCCCGCTGGCAACCTACCTGGTGGTCTCGCCGGGTTATTTTCACACGCTTGGAATCCCGCTGCGGCGCGGCCGCGAATTCGGCGAGCAGGATACCGAGGATGCGCAGCGCGTGACCATCATCGATGAGGCGCTGGCCCGCCGATTCTGGCCGGCGTATCCCGCCGGTCAGGACCCCATCGGCCAGCGGATCTTCATTGGAGGCGTGAACCCCAAAGCTGCCGAGATCGTGGGCATTGCCGCCGACGTTCACCAGGGACTCGAGACCAGCGCCTGGCCCGAAGGCGTGTACCTCTCCATGACACAGAACCCCCAGCGATCCGCGATGCTGGCCGTGCGCACCACGGGCGAGCCGCTGTCGCTGGCCAAAGCCGTAGGCGCGCAGGTGCGGGCACTGGACCGGGATCAGACAGTGGCCGGCGTCCTGACCATGGACGATCTGGTGGAAGCCGAGGTCGGCCAGCGGCGTCTGCTCACGATATTGTTGGGATCCTTCGCCGGCGTGGCCTTGCTTCTGGCCTTGATCGGCATCTACGGCGTGATCGCGTACTCGGTCGCGCAGCGGACGCAGGAGGTAGGGATTCGCCGGGCCTTGGGCGCGCAGCAGCGCGATATTCTGACGATCGTCATTCGCCAGGGACTGGTCTTGACTCTGACGGGGATCGTCATCGGCCTGGTGGCGGCCAGCGCGCTCACCAGGGTAATGGGGACTCTTCTCTTCCACGTCAGCGCCACCGATCCGGCGACCTTCGCCGGCACCGCATTGCTGTTCCTGCTGGTGGCGCTGGCCGCCAGCTATATTCCGGCGCGCCGCGCCACCCGCATCGATCCCATGGCGGCCCTACGAATCTGACTCCGATGAGATACAAAATCGCTCTTCCGGTAATGCTGTGTGCCGCGTTCGCCGGATGCAATCTGATGCGGCATGGCCCGCTGGACCCCGCGCTTACCGCCTTCATTCCGCCGGACACGGTGGTGCTGTCCGGCGTCCACATGGATCAGATTCGGGCCGCGCCGCTCTATCGCAAGCTGGCGGCGCAGAACCGGCTGCCGCGATTCGACGAGTTTCCCGCCGAAGCCGGATTCGATCCGCAGCGCGACGTCAACGAGGTGATGCTGGCCAGCGACGGCAACCGCGTGCTGGCCGCTGCGCGCGGTGATTTCAAGGGCAAGCGGCCCAGGGCCCTGCAGCCCACGCCGTACAAGTCTTATCAGCTATTCATCAAGGACGACCGCACGGCCATCGCGTATCTCGACGACCACACTGTTCTGGGCGGCTCGCACGTGGCTGTGCGGGCGGCCATCGACCAATGGTCGACGCATTCGGGTAGCGGTCCGGCTGACCTGCTGGCCCGCGTGCGCGCCCTGCCCGCGGATGCGCAGATCTGGGCTGTGGCTCTCGGTTGGAAAGGCGCCAGCGCCGCCACGCTGCGGCAGATGGGGAATGCCGCCAATCTGGATCGCCTGCTGCGCTCCGTGGAAGCTGCCAGTCTGACCGTCGACTTCCGCGCGGGAGTGCACGCCGCGGCCACCGGGAATTGCCGTACGGATGCCGAAGCCAAGACGCTCTCCGACCAACTGCGTGGCTTCGCCGGGCTGGCCCGCCTGAGCGTGCCGAAGAACCGGCCGGAGCTGTTGCGGGTCTTCGATGGCATCCGGGTCGCGCAGGAGGGCCAATTGGTGAAACTGAATATCGACGTTCCGGAAGATCTGGCGGAACAGTTGGTGAATCAGGGCCAGTGATAGAATCGGCTTGAGGTGTGCCTCATGAACAGCCGAAGAAATTTTGTGCTGGGGGCTGGTGGCGCGGCGATTTCTCTGATGGCCGGCAAAGCCTCCGCCAACAGCCGTATCCGGGTCGCCGTGCTGGGTATCAACGGCCGCGGCAGAGACCATATCAACGGGTTTAACAATCTGCCCAACGCGGAAGTAGTGATGTTGTGCGATCCCGATCACAACTTACTGGCTGAGCGGGCGGAACAGTACGAAACCAAGTATCACCGCAAGGTGCAGACCGAGCAGGATCTGCGCCGCGTCTTCGATAACAAGGAGATCGACGCGGTCAGTATCGCGACCCCCAACCACTGGCACGCGCTGGCCGCCATTTGGGCGTGCCAGGCCGGCAAGGACGTTTACGTCGAAAAGCCCGGCGCCCACAATATCTACGAAGGGCGTAAATTGATCGAGGCCGCCCACCGCTATAACCGGATTGTGCAGCACGGCGTTCAATTGCGCAGCTCTGAGGCCATCAAGGAAGCCGTCGAGCTGATGAATAAAGGTACGATCGGCAAAGTCTACATGGCGCGCGGCCTGGTGTATCGCTGGCGGCCATCGGTGGGACATAAGGGCGACGAGCCAGCTCCGCCGTACCTGAATTGGGATATCTGGCAGGGTCCCGCGCAGGAGCGCAACTTCACCCGCGCGCTGGTCCACTATAACTGGCATTGGCATTGGGACTACGGCAACGGCGACGTCGGCAATCAAGGCATTCATGAGACGGATATGTGCATGTGGGGCCTGGGAGTCGGGCTGCCCAGCCGGATCACATCCATGGGCGGCAAGTTCCTGTGGGACGACGACAAGGAAACGCCGGAAACGCAGACTTCCATTTACCACTACCCCGAGCAGAAGAAGATCATCCAGTTTGAAGTGCGTCCCTGGTACACCAACCTGGAAGGTGGCGTGGGCGTGGGAAACATCTTCTATGGTTCGGAAGGCTATCTGGCGATCAACGGCTACGATTCCTACGAGGTGTTTCTCGGCGAGAAGCGCGAGCCGGGTCCTAAGCGCAAAGCCGGCGGCGATCACTACGCCAACTTCATCAAAGCGGTGCAAAGCCGCAAGACGAGCGATCTGGATGGGCCGGTTGAGACCGCGCATCTGGCCTCCGCGCTGGCTCACCTGGGCAACATCTCTTACCGGTTGGGACGCCAGCTACATTTCGATCCGGCCGCCGAGCGATTTGTGGGAGATTCGGAGGCCGATCAGATGCTGACGCGCAACTATCGCGCGCCGTATGTGGTGCCGGAAAAGGTGTGAACGGACCTACGAAACAACCCGCTTCATCTCTCCAATAGCCCGCCGGGTCGCTGCGATAGCGCCGCTGGTCGTAGACACCGGTCCGTGGGAGTCCGTGTTGGCGAAGAAAACCCGCTCCATCGGCTGGCGCGCGGCCGGGATCAGCTTGGTATAGTTGCCCGGCGCCGCCATGAACATGGGATGCCCGCGGCGGTAGATGTGTACTTCCACTGGATCGACGTCTGAACCCGGCAGCAGCTTCTGAAAGTCGCGCAGCACGTTGGCGGCCAACTCGCGGGCGCCGTCCTCCGTCAGCAGCCGCGCGCGCTCTGGTTCGCGCAGCGGCGTATAGAAACTGAGAATGTTGTTCTTCTGCTGGTAGCCGGGCTGGTTACGGACCACCCAGTCGGCCACAATCACGTCGGTAAAGGAATTACTCGGGCACCACGTATCATACCCGCCGTTGAACACCGCCTTGTTGAAGATCACATTCACAACAGGATAAGGCGCGTAGCGTATCTTATGCATGGCCTCCTGCTGCGCCTGAGGAAGACCGGCCACGATGCGCCGCGCGATGAACTTGGGCGCGGCCATGATCACGGCCCTGGCCGTGACCGCCTTCACCTGGCCGCCGTGCGTGTAAGTCACCGTCACATCGCTTTTTCCCTGCTCGACGGCGACAGTAGTCGCGCCGCCAAGCATGCGGTCCGCGTGGATCGCATGGAGGCGCTCAGCGAGCTTGCGCGTGATGGCGCCGAGGCCGCCGGGGAAGGTGGCGCGCTCGTCAGGCGCTTCGCCGGCGAAATCCTGGAAGTCCCCCAGGCCCACCAGGGCAGAGGTGTCCACCGCGGTGGCGCCCCAATTGGAGGGCCCGTAATTGTCCCACCAGGCCGTCAATTCCGGGGCGTAGTCTTTCAGCAGATCGCTAAGCGGCGTGAGGTCCAGTTCCGCGGCGCGCTTCAGCAGATCCACCTTCAGCATGTCGCCCTTGAATTTGCGGAAGCTTTCGCGCACGGTCTCGGGGTAAGGAAGATGGTCGAGACCGTCGCGCCAGGCGTGCGGGACGAACTCGCGATTCAGGATGAGGCCGTCGGGGTTCGCGATAGGCAGCGGCTCAATCCCCAGTTCCTTGCACAATTCCATCACGCCGCCCTCGTGCTTCGAGGTGTAAGCTGTCCCCGTTGCATAGGCCTGACCGGCGTATTCTTCCAGATAGGCGTTGCCGCCCCAATGCTCCTCTTTTTCGAGCAGCAGGAAGTCGCGGTCGCGCAGGAACCACGCGGCGGACAGGCCGCTCATGCCGCCTCCCACGATCACGATATCGTGCCGGGCGGCGGCTGTCGGCCGCGGGAACTGGTGGCCGTCGCGCACCTGGTGGCAGATCTCGTTGTGCTCCCCGTCGACCGCCGGACGCGCGGCCTCCGGCGCTGCGACCAGCGCCTGGTCCACCGGGCAGCCAGCGGCTACCGAACCTGCCACCACGAATTTGATAAAGCTCCTACGATTCGATTGCATATTGTTCTTCAACTATAACCCCGCCATTGGCGGCGCTGCCCGCTGCCCGGAGCCGGTACCATAGCACGATCATCACCAGCGAGAACCCGAAAATGGCGGCTGAGACGGCGTTGATTTCCGGCGTAATCCCACGGCGCAGGCGCGACCAGATCTCGAGCGGCAGCGTGTTGTCGCGTCCGATCAGAAAGAAGCTGACGGCGATCTCGTCCATCGAGAGCGTGAAGATCAGCAGTCCCGCGCCGATAATGGAGAGGCGCAGGTTGGGCACGGTGACCCGCCAGAAGGTCCGCCACTGGCTGGCGCCCAGGTCGAGCGAGGCTTCTTCCTGAGCCCGGTCGAGCTTCTGCAAGCCCGCGAAGATTTCGGTGGTGGCGACAGAAATCAGCGCTGTGCCGTGTCCCAGCATGATGGTCAGCAGGCTGAGCTTCACGCCGGCGGTGACGAATAGCATCAGCAGCGAGAGGCCCGTGATGATGCCCGGCAGGATCAGGGGCAGCAGGACCAGTCGGCGGAACACCCGCTTGCCAGGAAAGGAGGAGCGGTCGAGCGCCAGTGCCGCCGGAAAGCCCAGCAGCAGCGCCACCGTCATGGCCGCCGCAGCCACCATCAGGCTGTTGCCGACCGACGCCAGCAGCGCGTCGTCATCGAGCACCATGCGGTACCAGCGGAAGGTCCAGCCGCGCGGCGGAAATCCGCCCACGCTTTCGCCATTGAATGAGTAGATGCACAGCACCGCGATGGGGAGATACAGAAAAGCGAAGACCAGCAGGGCGTGCAGGCGGAGCCATGGCGCGCGTTTCACCGGAAGCTCCAGCGCTTCTCCAACCGCTCTGTGGCCGTCAGCAGCAACACCACCAGCACCAGCATCGACAGGGAGATGGCCGCGCCCATGGGCCAGTCATAAGCCGCGCCGAACAGGCTCACGACGATGTTCGAGATCATGATGCCGCTGGGCCCGCCGAGCAGCAGCGGCGCCAGAAAATCGCCCAGGCTGAGCACGAACGCGAACGTAGCGCCGGCCAGCACCCCGGGCCAAGCCAGGGGCAGGATGACGGTGCGGAAGACACGGAAGCCCGACGCGCCCAGGTCCGCGGAAGCTTCCACCAGGCTGCGCGGAATGTGCTCCAGCGACGCGTAGATGGGAAGAAACGCGAAGGGCGTATAGATGTGCGTCAGGGTCAGCACGACCGCAAACGGGCTGTAGAGCAGGAACTCGACGGGATGGCGTGCGAGTCCGGTGTATTGCAGCAGCGTGTTCAATACGCCGCCGCTGCCCAGGATTGTCTTCCAGGCGTACGCCCGCACTAAGTAACTTACCCAGAGCGGAATGATCACCAGTTGATACAGCAGGTCCTTGCGGGCGTGCGCGTGGAACGAGAGATAGTAGGCCAGCGGAAAGCTCAACGCCAGCGACAGAACCGTCACCATTCCGGCGATGCGCATGGATCGCAGCAGCACCTGCGCGTAAACCGGGTTGCGGACGAGCTGGCCGTAGTTGTGTAGGTTCCAGTTGTGCACGATGGTCTGCGACTCGACGCTCCAGAAGCTGAAGCAGAACAGGAAAACGTACGGTGCGATGAGAAACACGGCTACCCAGGCGAGCGGCGGCACGGTGACCAGCGCCTTATACGCGCGCGAGTACACTCTTCACCTCCCGGCTCACCCGCACAGCGGCTTTGTGCGCGGTGGTGTACTCAGTGATGCCGCCTTCCACATCCGAATGCGCGAAGAACAGCTTGCCCAGCGGCTTGCGGATTCTGGGCGCGACGCGCGTCGTGAGACCCGGCACGGACATGCACATGGGATGGCCGCGGCGGTAGATGTGCACCTCTTCGATCTTGCCGCGCGCTCCTGGAAACCAGCGATCGATCAGGTCCACCACGGTTTCGCCCATCTTGTAGCAGTAGGCGTCGTCCAGCACGTTGACGCGCTCGGCCTCGTGCCGCGGCACGTAACAGGTGAGCACGCCGGGGCGCTCTGTGTCCCGGTTTTCGCGATTCTCCACCCAGTCGGCGACGTTGAAATCCACAATCGGCGAAGGCGCCGGAACGTTGGTGTCGTAGGATCCGTTGTAGATCACTTCGCGCGAACAGACGTTGATCACCAGGTAGGGCTGGTAACGCAGTTGCGCCATGGCTTCGGCGTGCTCGCGGTCCAGGCCTTGAATGATTCTCCTGGCGATGAATTTCGGGCAGGCGATCACCACGGCTTTGGCGGACACGGTTTGGAGCTCGCCGCCGCGGAGGAAGGTCACCTTGCCCTGATCCACGTGCACCACGGTCGCGCTCTTGCGCAGACGGCCGGGTGCGGCTTTGTCGATGGCCTGCTCCAACGCCAGCGAGATGCGGCCCAGGCCGCCGGACCAGGTGTAGCGCTCCTGGTCGAGGCCGCCGCCCCAATCCATACTGGTGGCGCCGATCAGAGCCGACGTATTTTCAGCGTCCGCACCCCAGTTGTTCGGGCCGAAATTATCGAACCACAGCTTCAGTTCGGGCACGTACGGCTTCAGCAGCTCCGAGAACGGCATATTGTCGAGCTTCTCGGCGTGCTTTTCCGCGTCCAGCGCCTGCATGTCTTTCACGAACTGCGCGAAGCTCTTCTTGACGCGCTCCGGATAAGGCGACTTGGCAAGTCCATTTCCCCAGAATTCGGGCACCAGAGTGTCGTTGATAACTGCGGCGTCCACGCTGCGGATGCGGTAAATGGGCATCCCGATTTCGACGCACATCTCTTCCAGCGGCTTGTAGCTCTGGTACGCCGCGCCGGTCGAATACCACACGCCGCGCCACTGCTCGCTGATGGCGTTGCCGCCCAGGCGCGGCTCCTTTTCGAGCAGCAGGAAATTGGTGTGGCGCAATTGCCAGGCCGTCATCAGCCCGCTCGGGCCGCCGCCCACGATGACGACCTCGTAGTCGGCGGACGGCGCGGGAATATCGAAGCGCGCGCCGTCGCGGACCTTATGGCAGATCTGGTTGTCCTCGCCGGCGAGCTGCGATTGGGGAGCGGCGTCCAGCGGGCAGGCGGATGCTGTGGCTCCGGCGATCAGGTAACGGATTGCATTGCGGCGAGTAGTCATTCCAGGCGCACGGCCTCCTCGGGTTGAAATGTGAACGATTGCTCGCCGGACAATTCGCCCCGGCTGGGAGTGCGCACGGTGAGGCTCAAGCCGCCGGGGCACTCGATTTCGATCAAATCCGTGGCGCCGCCAAAAGTCTGACGGCGCACGATTCCCTGAAAGGGTCCACCCAGCCGGATGCACTCCGGACGCAACGAGAAGACCGCTTCGCCGGACGGTCCGCCGCAAGGCCACGCCAGCGGACCGGCGCGCGCGCAGCCGTTCTCTACGCGGCCGCGCAGCAGGTTCGTCAATCCGATGAAACTGGCCGCGTATTCCGTGCGCGGCCGGTTGTAGATGCCGCGCGGCGTATCCACCTGTTCCAGTTGACCTGCGCGCAGCAGCGCGATACGGTCGGAAAGCGCCATGGCTTCGTCCTGATCGTGCGTGACGAACAGGAATGCGATGCCCACCTCGCGCTGCAACGACTTCAGCTCCACCTGCATTTCGCGGCGCAGCCTGGCGTCCAGCGCCGATAGCGGCTCGTCGAGCAGCAGCAGCTTGGGACGGTTCACCAGCGCGCGCGCCAGGGCCACGCGCTGCTGCTGGCCGCCGCTCAACTGCGTGGGACGGCGCGCGGTGAACTCGCTCATCTTCACCTGCGCCATCGCCTTTTCCACGCGCGGGCCGATCTCCTCTTTGGGAGCCTTGCGCGCCCGCAGGCCATAGGCGACGTTTTCGAATACCGATAGATGCGGAAATAGCGCGTAATGCTGGAAGACGGTATTCACGCCGCGCTTGTTGGGCGGCAGGTGGTCGAGCCGTTCGCCGTCCATCCAGATTTCACCTCCATCCGGATGCTCGAAACCGGCCAGCAGGCGCAGCAGCGTGGTTTTACCCGATCCGCTTTCTCCCAACACGGTTAGAAATTCGCCCGCGGCGATCTCCAGCGATACGTCGCGCAACACCGGTGCCTGGCCGAATCGCTTGGCAACGCCGCGAATCGAAAGCAGCGACATTATTGGGCGGCCTTCACCTCGTTCCAGATCTGGTTGTACTTGTCGCGGCGGGGCACGTCTTCCCAGAAGTAGATGCGCTGCTGATAGTGATCCAGGTCGTCGAGATGCAGGTTCTTCTTCTCTTCGGTGGTGAGCAGTTGGGCGACGGCCGGGTTCGACGGCAGGTACCCCGTGACGGCGCTCACCTGCTTCTGCGTCTGGGCTTCCACCAGGTATTCGATCAGTTGATGGGCGAGATCCTTGTGATCGCTGGCCGCCGTGATCATCAGATGGTCGATCCACCCGGTGGTGTTTTCACGCGGGATAGTTTCACCGATCGGGAAATTGCGCTTGCGCAGTTGATTGGTCATCAGCGGCCAGCCCATGGCCAGGGTGACTTCGTGGTTCTCGAAGAGGTTGGTCAACTCACCGCCGGTCGACCAGATCTTGCGGATGTTGGGCTTCAACTGGAGCAGCTTGGCCTTGACTTTGTCCAACTGTTCGTCGCTGAGGTTGTACAGGGCGTGTGGATCGGGCTTGTCGTAGCCCAAGACTTGCGCGGCCATGTAGACCGTGGACAAGTCGTCCCAGACTGAAACCTTGCCTTTGGCCGCCGGCTCCCAAAGGATGTTCCAGGTGTCCGGAGCGGTGGGAAAGGCGGTGGTGTCGTAGAGCAGCGGATTGGGCCCCCACTGATAAGGCACCCCGTAGACCTTGCCGCCGGATTTCACCAGCGGCAGCGAAGTCAGGCGCGGCATGAGTTGCTGGTACGTGGGGATCTTGGTGAGATCGACCGGCGCCGCAAGTCCGGTGGTGGCGATCATGGTGGCCACGTCGCTCGAAGGCGAGATCACGTCGTAATTGGCGGCGCTGCCCCCGCGCAGCTTGGCCACCAATTCGTCGCTCGACCCCATATACGAGGCGCTTACTTTGCACTGGCACTTGGCCTCGAAGCCCGCGATGAAGGAGGGGTCCGCATAGCCTTCCCAAACCAGCAGGCCGAGGGAGGGGGTCGATTTGTGGCACCCGCCCAGCAGCAGCAGAAGCGCAGCGGCGGCCAGACCTGCGTTCCTCATACAGCCTCCAGGGCGGACTGCATGATGTCGAGCGCTTCGTTCATTTGTTCATCGGACACCACCAGTGGCATGAGTATCCGGATCACATTGCCATAAGTGCCCGCGGTGACCAATATCAGGCCATGCTCGTAGCAGTATTTGGCCATCGCCTTGGTGGAGTCGGCGTCCGCCAGCTCGAACGCCTGCATGGCCCCCAGACCTCTGACGTCGCGGATGGCCGGGAAACGCCTCTGCCACGAGAGCGCCCGCTGCCGGAAGTGATCGCCCAATTCCACGGCGCGTTCGCAAAGATGGCATTTCTCGATCGCATCGATGGCCGCCAGCGAGGCTTCGCAGGCCATGGGGTTGCCCCCGAATGTTCCGCCGAGCGCGCCGGGTCCCGTACGATCCATGATGTCGGCTTTCCCCGTGACCGCCGCCAGCGGAAGCCCTCCGCCCAGGCTCTTGGCGGTCACAATCAAATCCGGCTCAATGGATTCGTGCTCGATCGCGAACATCCTGCCCGTGCGGGCGAAGCCTGTTTGCACTTCGTCGGCGATGAACAGAATGCCGTGCTTGCGGCAGACTTCCGCCACGGCGGTGAGCCATCCGGGCGGCGGCACGATGAAGCCTCCCTCGCCCTGTACCGGCTCCGCGATAATGGCGGCCACGGATTCCGCCGCCACCACCTTCTGAAAGTGATCCTCAAGCTGCGCCACGGGCCGGCCGTAGGGCACCCGGTACACATCGCCGGGGAAGGGCTCGAACCCCGC
>DATGGM010000076.1:0-6322 GCA_035308525.1 Bryobacteraceae bacterium | reverse complement strand
GGCGGCGTGATCAGCGAGAGTCCGGTAGCCGGGACCGTAGTCAGCAGCGGATCCGCGGTCAATTTGGTCATTTCCACGGGCGTGTCTGTGCCTAACGTGGTGGGTCAGGCGCAAGCGGCGGCCACATCGGCCATCACCGCTGCGGGGCTGACCGTTACGACCAGCAGCGCTTCCAGCAGTACGGTGCCCATTGGGAGCGTGATCAGCGAAAGCCCGGCAGCGGGGACGGCAGTCAACGGAGGATCCGCGGTCAATTTGGTGATTTCCACGGGCGTGGCTGTGCCTAACGTGGTGGGGCAGACGCAAGCGGCGGCAACATCGGCCATCACCAGTGCGGGGCTAGTGCTGGGAACGGTCACAAGCGCACCCAGCACCACAGTGCCGATCGGCAGCGTGATCAGCGAGAGTCCGACGGCGGGCACGGCAGTCAGCGGTGGATCCGCGGTCAATTTGGTCATTTCCACGGGCGTGGCTGTGCCTAACGTGGTGGGGCAGACGCAAGCGTCGGCAACATCGGCCATCACCGGCGCGGGGCTGACCGTTACGACCAGCAGCGCCTCCAGCAGAACGGTGCCCATCGGCAGCGTGATCAGCGAAAATCCGACGGCCGGGACAGCAGTCAACGGAGGATCCGCGGTCAGTTTGGTGATTTCCACGGGCGTGGCTGTGCCTAACGTGGTGGGGCAGACGCAAGCGGCGGCCACCTCCGCTATCACTGCCGCGGGTCTGGTGTTGGGGACGGTAACCACCGCATCCAGCACCACCGTGCCTTCCGGCAGTGTGATCGGCGAGAGCCCGGCAGCGGGGACGCTGGTCAATGGCGGCAGCGCCGTCGCTCTGGTGGTCTCCACCGGCCCGGCGCAATACCTGCTCACTACCGCGGCGAATCCGCCCACCGGAGGCACCGTCTCACCGGCGACCGGTAATCAGAACGCAAACGCCGTGGTGGCTCTTAAGGCCACTCCCAGCGCTGGGTACGTTTTCTCTAATTGGACCGGCCCGGTAGCCAACCCCATCAGCGCCTCGACTACGGTCACCATGAGCGGGCCGGAGAGCGTGACCGCAAACTTCATCTCCGCGCTCACCGTGGCTCCGTCCAGTATCGCCTTCGGTACGGTGTATCTGGGAAGTCTCACGACCAAGAACATCACGCTGACCAACACCGGCACGACCGCAATAAGCATCACCAGCCCGTTCCTTTCGATCGTGCAAGGGGGGAATTCCGCGGAATTTGTGGCAGCCAATGAGTGCCCGGCGTCGTTGGCGGCGGGAAGTCATTGCACGATTTCGATTACCTTTGTGGCGGGTCCGTTCTACACGCCGCAAACGGCGACCTTGGGCATTATGGACAATGCGCCAGGTAATCCGCAGACGGTCATGCTGACCGCGACAGTGATCGATCCGCAGGTCAGCTTCAATCCCACCAGCCTCAGTTTCGGGAATCAGACAGTGAACACCAGCGTGACTAAAACCGTGACACTCAAGAATACGGGCGCCACGGCGCTATCACTTACCGGCATGACAGTGACAGGCACGAATGCGGCGGAATTCACGCTTTGGCCCAGCTCGACTTGCGGGAGTTCGCTCACGGCCAGCAGCAGTTGCACGATCAATGTCACGTTCAAGCCCGTCGCCAAGGTTTCGTACTCGGCCGCGTTGACCGTCACGGACAATGCGCAACCGGGCACGCAGACGGTGCCGTTGTCGGGCACTGGACACTAACCCGCCGGAAACGGAGTCCGCAAACGTACCTGCCATCTTCTGCGGAAGCGGTCCCGACACGCCGCCTCGGCGGGCGAGGCGGCCGGCCTGGTCCGGCGCCGAGTGTCTGCAGTGCCACCGCGTGTGGGCGGGCGGTGGGGCGTCACGAAATCGCAGGCGCGCCGCCTCAATTTACAACCCGCGCTGCGACACCAACGCCGCCGCTACGCGGTGCCCATCGCCGAAGGGTCTTGCGCGCGGTGGTGACCTCCTCGTCCGGCAAGACCGTTGGCCGGAAGGAGTTCATCGAGAAGATACTCAGTCATCCGATTCCTCCTTTTGGAGTTGTGCACGACTTCGTTCGCATCCATGGCGACACCTGCTGTCGTGGTCGACCGGTTCGGTGAGGGGTTAAGGGCCAAAAGCACCTGGGGGGCGGTAAAAAAGCAGGGCCAGTGGCGCGTCGTCGCAGAGCATTTCACCTCCATCCAACAGGCTGAAAAACAGTAGAGCAGGACGCAAATTGCACGGCGATGCCGCCGATCACCACAAGGCCTCTGCGGTACCCATCGGCGGGCAAGGCGGCCGGCCTGGCCGGGCGCCGTAACGTCGTGCGGTGCGACCGCCCTTAGCCATGCCGTGGCGCGTCGCGAATCCAAGGACACGGTGGTCGCGGTGGATTGCCCTGCTGCTGCTACAGCGACGCGGCGAGCGTCTTGCGCCAGGCCGCGCGTGGCCGCTTCAGCGACGGGCAGATGATTCGTGGCCACATCCGCGCGCCTACCCGAGGTAGTTGCGCTAACGATGGCTCCGTCGAGTGGCAGGTGTAAAGGGTCATCGCGTCGAGGAGCATGCGCCCGCGGCGAATGAAGACGCTGATCTCGAACAGCGTCGCGTCGCAACGTGCCGGCCATCCGCCGCGCGGCGCACGGGGTGCACAACGAGCTGTAGCCGCCGCCATTCGCCGGCGCCCTGCCTATGCCCGGGATGCTTTTCCTCGATACGCCGGCAAGAAGATTTCGGCTACGAAAGTCTCCAAAGTGGTCGGAGTCGTATTCGCCGCAGAGCGCGGTTCAAGCTTCTTCATGTGGCCCGAATTGAGCGCATCAGCCATCTCCAGCAACAGGTCTGCCATGTTGGACGACATCCCCATCTGCATCAGCACAGGCTTCAACTGCGCCGCAGGCACGTGGCTATACGCAAGGTCAGCTTTGCCAATCGCCGCGCCCACGATCTTCGCAACTTCGGCGTAAGTGACATCGCGAGGCCCCAGCAGTTCGTGCGTACTTTTTCCGGCGAAATCCAATTTCAACAGGGCTTCGGCTGCGGAGGCGCCGATATCGCGCGTTGCGATCATTGGCAAGGGCAAGTCCTCTTTGACTGGGCCGGCCATGCTTCCAATGGACCTGATCACGCCGGCCTGGGGCAGAAGGTTTTCCATGAAGTAGCCGGCTCGTAGGAAGATGGCATTTAACCCGGGAGTTCCTTCTAGTTTCTTTTCAAGACTGTACAGCCCGGCGACGGGACCCGTTCCATGTGATTTGTCTGCTCCGACACTGCTCAGAACGACGGCATACTTTATCCCGCTCTTCTCGATAGCGGAGCGCAAGGCATCGCTCACGCTCTCTTCGTAGGCGCGAACGTCCCGGGAAGCAATGTTAGGAGGGATCATCGCGTACACGGCCGTTGCGCCAGTGAACGCTTCCGTAAGCCCGCCCGCATCGATCGCATCAGCAATGAACGATTCCGCACCGTTCTGCATGAATCGTTCCAGCCGCTTCGGGTCGCGTCCCACCACACGCACCTTCTTTCCCTCCGCCAGTAACCTCTCTGCTACCACGCTTCCAGTGTTCCCGGTGGCCCCAGTAATCACGTACATGCTTTCCTCCTCGTCGGTGGACTTACTGCAAAATTCTTCCTCTTGTTGATGCCGGTCCGGCCTCCGTGGATTCAGTTGGGAGGGCCTCACCGCCATGGGCTACAAAGTGTGCCCTCTCGCAGATCAAGACGTGTGCGCAGACCCCGCGCGCTTCTCGTGGCCGGTCCGTTGAGCCGGATCTGTATCGCGCGACGCTGAGCGCCTCTTCCGCATCGAAGTACGCCCCTCACGGCGCCACCTTTATCGCCAGTCTCGCGGTCGCCGTGTGCCCTGCACCGTCCTCCGCGATCAGTTTGTATTCCGTGTCTTTGCGCGGCGCCACTTCGAAACAATCGGTGATTGCCGGGCGCAACGCCTCTACCGGAGGCTCCAACAGCACACTCTTGGCGCCGTAAACCCCGAAGCAGATCCGGGCTTGCCCCCCGCGCCGGATTACCTGCGGGACGGCGTAGAAATTGATAATCCGGAAATTGGTTCCCCCCGGCAGTTCGATGGTTCCGGCCCGCCGCCTCTCCTCGTCCTGGCGCGCCTGCTCCGCTTGCCGGGCGCTGCTCCACCGTGAGTAGAAGACCCATGCGTCGTAGAGAACGGCGATGACTACGGCCGCACTCACGAGCGGTAGCGCGCGTCGGAGTAATTGGACCGGCTCTGGCATGCATGCTCCCCGGAAGAACGCGGCGCTCCTTCCCTTCATTTTGCCATAGCCGATGGAGCCCATCGGTGGGCGCTGCGGCCGGCCCGGCCCGGCGTCGAGCGTTCTCATGCAAGCGCTGCGCGTTAACTGCCGCGCAGGCTGCTTACGTGTTGCGCTTGTTCTTGGCGGAGGCGGCGGTAATCTCCGATACTTATCTTGGCGGCGCGGAATACATGTCGTCCACGCGGAAGCTACGGTAAACGATAGCGCCCTCGACATCGATCGCGAAGACAGTCTTGCCGTCCTTGTCAATTTCCGCGGTGCGGCCATAAAGCGGTAGTACCCAACCCGATTGAGCGCTATAATTGCCGTTCTTGAGAAGCTGCATCGACCCGCAGCACCTGACGTGAACTCCCAGTTCGGCGTTATACAGGAGCGTGGCGATGTGCCGCTCTTCGTCGAGCTTCCAAATCTGGGCCCGGTTGCCCGCCTTCGGATCTCCGTTGTTATTCATGATCGTCAGCCGGCCTGAGCCGTTACGCTCGTAGCCCACATCGTGCGCGTAGGAGAACCAGGAACTTTGATCGCCGGACGCCACCTTGAAGTCGCCGTCCTTGCCGAGGCGCCACAGAACCTTGCCGCTGCCCTTTCCGTCTTTCCAGTCCACTTTCAAAACCCAGTCTTGTTCGGGTATCGAAACGAGGAAGTCCCCGCTGGACGGGATGTACTCCAGCGCATTGCTGTGGGTCCACCCATTTGCTTGGGGAGCCAGCAAAACCGCGGGACAGCCGCCTTCCCCGGTCTTGCATTTGGCGTCGGTCAATGACTTGCGTTTCAGGTCGAGATGGTCGAACTCGTTCCAGGCCCCGGCAACCTGAAAGTCCTGGTCGAGGTCGATCACCAGATCACCGAGGACGTCCACAGGTTGCTTGGATCCCTGAGTACCCTTGGGCATCATACGTTCCAGTCCGGCAATGGCAAGCGTATGGCCGTTTGGGAGGCGAATCGATTCGTGGTGAAAGCCGGAGAGACACTCCTTGCCGCCCGGCTTGCAATCGGAGTGGATGCCGTGGGAGGCCAACTGTTCGGCCACGGCGCCCACGTTGGTCTCTCGGACAATGTTCCCGGCCAGATCCACTTCGCGCAGCAGTTGCCCCTCGCGGGTGCTGTTGACCGAATTCACTCCATCGGCCACCACCAGGAACCGGCCGCCGGGCAGGACGCGGTTGAGCTCAGCCGGACCAGCGTCGGGAGAGCGCAGGTACCAGAGCAACCTTCCGCTGACGTCGGTGGCCATCGGCCGAGTCAGGCCGAAAAACGACAGGGAGGAGTAAATCAATACGGGTTCGGAAGCGGAAGCCCCGTCCGCCCGCGGCACGGCCACTGTGACGGGGTTTAATCCGTCGAGAATGCCGGTATGAAAGGACAGCCAGTCGCCGCCTTTCGCGCTGCCGCCGGTGATCAATTCCTCACGCATCCGGTATTCGGTTTCGGCGCGCATCCCGGCGATGTACACGTTGCTGCTGATGGAACCGCCGCAGGGCTGCGCAGGTGTGCGGCTGAGCAACTCTTCACCCGCGGCGGCGAAAGCCACCCTAAACTGAGTTCCCGCGGCACAGGGCGGCGCGCTGAACAGGGCCACCAGGGGGTGGGAGGTGGGAGTAACGACGGGCGCCGCCCCTGTGGCGCGCGATACAATCCGGAACGGCAGGTCGGCCTGTGCCGTCGCCTTCGTTTCGTTGTTGCGAGCGGTCACGCGTAACGTCGCGGTTTGCTCAGCCAGTTCCGGCGCCCAGGAAAACAGGGGCTGCTGACTGAAGTCGCGGACCACCCGGAAAGGTCCGCCATTAACGCTCACCGAGTACCGGAAAACGAGCATCCCTTTCCCTGAGTTTTCGACAGCCGGCAGGAGGCCGATGGGCGTTCCCACCGCCTGTGGCGAGGGGAGATTCGCATGGAGGTGCACAGCCAGGGGCGCCTCGGCGCTGTAGCACAGGCCAGCAGTCACGAGTAGGAACCCCAGAAGTCGACGCATAGGAGAACAGTATCCCACAAACGAATCGAGTTTCCAGGCGGCGAACGGATTGGTAAGTTAACAAAGTATTTAC
>DATGGM010000075.1:0-2179 GCA_035308525.1 Bryobacteraceae bacterium | reverse complement strand
TCCATCCCCGCCAGGGGATCCACGCTGGAATATCGCGCCAGCGCCTCCTCCAGTACTAAATCCACAGCGTCTGGATCATTGTTTCCCATAACGGCCTTCCATCAACCCCGCCAGCTTCTGCCTCAGGATCTGGCGCGCCCGCATGATCCGGGTCCGTACGGTGCCCTCGGCGATTCCCATCGCCAGCGCGATCTCGCGCGAATTCATCTCCTGCACGGTCGAAAGCGCCAGCGGCTGCCGCAGCTCCGGCGGCAATGCGTCCACCAGGCGGTGCACGGTACTGTTCCAATCCGCCGCTACCGCCGCTTCCTCCGGGCTGATATCTCCGCGTATCTCCATCTCCGGATCCAGCGGTTCGTGGCGCACCTTCCGCAGCTTGTCCACCGCGATCCGCCACGCGGCGCGCGAAAGAAACGCTCGCTCGTTCTCGATCGCCTCCCAAGCGCCGGCCCGATAGACTTTTAGGAACGTCTCCTGCGCCGCATCCTCGGCGTCATGCGAGTTGCGCAGCAGCGCATAGGCCACCCGAAAGACGAAGCGGGAGTGCCGCTCCACCAGGGCGGCAAACCGGTCCTCGTGCGCCGCGGCTTCCTGGCGTGCTGTCAAACCTGGCTCCCGGATCGCGATCGCCTGCGTAGCCTCTATCATGCGTGCCGCGTGTCTCATCTGCTAAGACTCGCGGCGCAGCCGAAGTGTTCAGGTTTATATTCTGGTCCCGCCTAACCAAACGAAAAACCCCATCGTCCTATAATCAGACTGTCTATGGGAACCGGCAAACCGAAGGCCGACCTTTTGCCTGGCACGCTGGACATGCTGGTTCTCAAGATATTGATACGGGGCCATTTGCACGGGTATGCCATCGCCCAAATGATTCAGCAATTGTCCGGCGATCTGCTGCGCGTCGAAGAAGGCTCTCTTTACCCGGCCCTCCAGCGGCTTGAGCTGAATGGCTGGATCGACGGCGAGTGGGGCCTCTCCGCCAACCACCGGCGTGCTCGCTTCTATAAGCTGACTCCCGACGGCCGCAAACACCTCGCCGGCGAGTCGGCCCGTTACCGCCAGGTCACCGGCGCGGTGGCCCGCATTATGAGGTTTGCTTAGTCAAACGGGGAAATGCATGCGAGCGGGTCCACGTTGGAAGCGTTTTCGACGCCGTTTACGGTATTGGCTGGATCGCGGCGACAGGCAGCGCCTGCTGTGGGAAGAGATGGAATTCCATATCGAGTCCATGACTCTGGAGTTGGCCGCGCAAGGCATGTCCCAGCCGGACGCCCGGGCCGCGGCTCACAGAAAGTTTGGCAATATGACACAAAAATCGGAAGAGGCCCGCTCCACCTGGATCGCGCGCTGGATCGGCGATCTCGCCCAGGATCTACGCTACTCGTTGCGCGGCATGCGGCGCGATGCCGGATTTACGGCGTTTACGGTTCTCATCGCCGGCCTCGGCATCGGCGCCAGTTCCACGGTCTTCAGTGTGGTCAATGCGCTGCTGCTGCGCCCGCTGCCGTTTCGCGATCCGGGACGGCTGGTATCGATTTCCAACGGCGACGACTGGACCGCCGCCCAAACCGAACACTATGTGGACCTCCGCGATTTGAACCGATCGTTCTCCGATCTTGCGGGTTGGTCCGGATTCTACCGCGCGGGCGACAGCCAACTGACGGGAGCCGGCCAGTCCGAGCGTCTCACCAGCGTGCCCGTAACTGGGAACTTCTTCGCACTGCTGGGTGTGCAACCCGCAATCGGAAGGTCGTTTACCGCCGAAGAATGCCAGGGGAAGTATTCCGCCCCGCCGGCCATCCTCTTGAGCTACAGTTTTTGGCGGCGACGGTTCGATTCGGACCCCCACGTGGCTGGCCGGAAGCTGACTTTGAACAATCGGCCGGCGGCCGTGGTGGGCATTCTGCCGCCATCCTTTGATTTCGCGAGCGTCTTCGCCCCGGGCACGCCGGTCGATATCTTCGTCCCCTGGCCGCTGAATGACCAAGCCAAACCCTCGGGAAACACCATGAAGATCGTCGGAAGATTGAAGCCCGGCGCGAGCCTGCAGGGCGCGCAGGCTGAACTCGCTATGCTGGGGAAACAACTAACCAGCCGGTATCCGGCGCGAAACCCGATCGTTCCGCGGCTGGTCCCACTCGCGCAGCGTGTGAGCGGAGGAGTCACTCCGGCTCTTTTC
>DATGGM010000074.1:0-11323 GCA_035308525.1 Bryobacteraceae bacterium | reverse complement strand
CGTGGAAGGCCAGGGCGCCATCCGGATACGCGACCTGGTGATCAATGCCCTCCGTATGCGTCCCGACCGCATCATCGTCGGTGAGGTCCGCGGCGAGGAAGCCCTGGACATGTTGCAGGCCATGAACACGGGCCACGACGGATCGCTGACCACGGTGCACTCCAACAACCCGCGGGACGCCATGTCGCGCCTGGAGGTGATGGTGGGCATGGGCAACTCCAACATGGGTGTGCGCGCCATCCGGCAGCAGATTTCGGCGGCGCTGGACCTGGTGGTGCAAGTATCGCGCTTCAGCGATGGTACCCGCCGCATTACGCACGTGACCGAAGTCACCGGCATGGAAGTGGACACCATTACGCTGCAGGACATTTTCCTGTTTGACAAAACCGGCGTGACCGAAGACGGCCGGGTTACCGGACGATTCCGGGCCACCGGCATCCGCCCCCGGGCGTACGACCGGATCAAGGCCTGCGGCATTCAGCTGCCGGCCACTCTGTTCCAGACTGTCGTGGAGATCAGTTAAATCCATGTCGCTCTTACTGGCTGGTATTTTTCTTCTGGTGTTCGCGCTGATCATGGCGCTGGCCGTGTTCGGCTTCTTGTACCGGCAGCGGCACCGCCAGAAGGTCGTGAAGGACATGCTGCAAACCGTCGCGGGCACCCGCCCGATGCCGGTAACCAAGCTGTTGAAGGATGTCACGGGGGAAGAAACCGGCTTCAACAGGTTGCTGGCATCCGTCAACGTTGCCGACCACCTGCAAAACTCGATCAAGCAGGCGGGGCTCACCTGGACGCCGTCGGTCCTGTTCATGGCCACGGCGGGGGCGGCCATCCCCGGGATCGCGCTGGGACTGAAGTTTCCCTTCATCATCAACCAGCTCGCGACCTGCCTCGCGCTGGGCGCGGCGACGGCGACACTGCCCTACGTGTATCTGCGGCACACGCGCAAAAAGCGGCTGGACCAGTTGGAGGAGCAGTTTCCCGAGGCGCTGGATTTCATGGCGCGCTCGGTGCGCGCCGGCCACGCGTTCCTGATCAGCCTGTCGATGGTGGGCGAGCATGTGCCCGAACCGCTCTCGACGGAATTGCGCACGCTGTTCAACGAAATCAATCTGGGAGCGCCGCTGCCCAACGCCCTGGAGAATCTGACCACCCGCGTGCCGCTGCTGGATTTCAAGTTCTTCACTTCGACCGTGCTGCTGCAGCGGCAAACCGGCGGCAACCTCAATGAAATTCTGGGCCGCCTGGCGCACGTGATCCGCGAGCGCTTCCGTCTGAAGGGCGAGGTGAAAGCAGCCAGCGCGCACGGCCGGTTGACCGCCGGAATCCTGACGGTGTTGCCCATTCTGACGGCGCTGGCTTTATTGGCGGTGGCGCCCGGCTATCTGCAGGGAATGGCCAAGGACCCGGATGGAAAGTACATGATCCTGGCAGCCGGATTCATGGTGCTGCTGGGAAATTACTTTATCCGGCGCATCATCAAGATCAAGGTGTAAACGATGTCCATTGTTCTGATCGTCGCGTTCTTCATAGTGCTGATGACCGCCATTGCGGCGTTCGGCTACCAGCGCTATGCCCGGCCAGGGCAGGTGTACGAACGGTTGGGCGAGCCGGTTATCGAGGCGCCCACGGCCGGAACGCCGGTTGACCCCGACGTGAACAAGCCGCGGGAATTCAAGATCATCCAGAGGGTTGGCGAAATTCTGCCGGTGTCCACCGACGAGAGTTCCATGACCCGGCGGATGCTGAACTATGCCGGCTACCGTTCGGACAATGCCGTGAAGATCTATCACGGCATACGGCTGCTCAGCACCCTTCTGCTCGCGATCTTCGGGCTGGCGTTCCGCAACAAGATCAGCCCGAACCCGGCGTTGCACATTATTTTTCCGGCGGCCATGGCGTTGGGCGGATACATTCTGCCGAACTTCATGCTCGAGAAGAAGATCAAAAAGCGCCAGACCAATCTGCGGCTGGCATTGCCGGACGCCCTGGATCTGATGGTGATCGCGGTGGAGGCTGGCTTGGGTTTGGATCAGGCGATCAATTACGTAGCTACCGAGCTGCGCAATGCGCACCCGAAATTAACCGATGAATTCCAGTTAGTGAACCTGGAGATCCGGGCCGGCAAGCGGCGCAGTGATGCGCTAAGGAACCTCGGCGACCGCACCGGAGAATCGGAGTTGCGCAAGCTGACGGCGATTTTGATTCAGAATGACCGTTTCGGCACGAGCGTTGCCGAGTCGCTGCGCCAACATTCCGAGTACCTGCGCGTGCGGCGGCGTCAGGAGGCCGAAGAGCGCGCCGCCAAGGTGGGCGTGAAGCTGGTGTTCCCCATCTTCTTCTTCATTCTGCCGGCCATGATGCTGGTTTGCGCCGGGCCGGGCGTGCTGGGAGTTGTAAAGTATCTGCTGCCGCTGATGAAGGGTTTCTGACGTGCGATGGCAAGCGGCGGAAAAAGTTCGGGCAATACGCCACTTCTTAAAGAAAGGAGACAAAGGTCATGAATAGCACCATGATGCAGGTTCTGATCTGGGTTGGGGCCGGTGTGGTCCTGTTGCTGCTCTTGCAGCGCCGGCGTCGCCGCAAAGTAATGCGGTAGTCGTTCTTCCTTGTTTGCTTTTGCTGGCTCGCAAGCATTGTGGCGCGGGGCGGCGCTCAACCGTAGCGCCCCCGCGCCTGATTTTTTATGAGACAGGCCGGCAGGTTTGTCCTACTACCAGAATGTACAGGAATGGAGATCCATAACGGCGTGCTCGACAACCTTGCGGCTGCGCAGAATCCTGACGGAGGATGGCCGTATCACAAGGGGGGCTCGTGGACCGAGCCCACGGTCCTGGCGCTGCTGGCTTATCAGGCGGGACGCGCGCCCGCTCCGCGCGGCGGCGCGGCGCTGGCCTGGCTGGCCAATGCGCAACGGCCGGACGGCGGATGGACGCCGCGGCGGTCGGTGGACCAAAGCACCTGGGTGACGGCTTTGGTGGCGCTGCTGCCTCCGGAATCCATCGGGGCCGAGCGTCATGCGCGCGCGGTCGAATGGCTCCTGGCGCAAACCGGGATGGAAGCGTCTCCATGGATCCGCTTGCGCGACGTGGTGCGCGACGGCAGGCTGCCGGATGGGCCGGATGTGAGTGGCTGGTCCTGGTTCCCAGGGACGGCTTCGTGGGTCACGCCGACCTGCATGGGGATCCTGGCGTTGCGGAAGTGCCAGCAGCGCAGGCCATCCGCCGGGCTGCGGGAGCGGATCGGCAAGGCACAGGCATTTCTGCGGTCCCGCCGTTGTGCCGATGGCGGATGGAATCATGGCTCGGCGCGGGCGCTGGGCTACGAACTGAATTCGTATCCGGAAACGACCGGGCAGGCGCTGCTGGCGCTGGCCGGCACGGAACCTGAGAAGTTGCACGAGAGCATTGAACTGGCGCACAGGTTTCTACGGGAACACCGGTCCTCGGCGGGAGCCGCCTGGTTACGGCTCGGGTTGCTGGCTCACCAGCAGCTACCGGCCGGCGCTCCCTCTTTTTCCGCGCCCGGGCGCACTGTGCCGGACACCGCGCTGATGTTGATCGCGGAAGCCGCCCATCACGGATATAACGTTTTTGTCGATTAAGGGAATATGAGACGGCGCGACTTTCTGATGACGGCGGCCACCCTGGGTCTGGCGGGCTGCGGCCGCGCGCCCGCGCCGCGGCGGCTCTCGCAGGTGAAAATCACCCGCGCGGCGGCGTATTCGCACGATATCTACGATACGATGCGCCGCGTGCTGGCGGAGCACAATCTGAGAGTGCGGGGCCGGCGCGTGGTGCTGAAGCCCAACCTGGTGGAATTCGAGCCTGAAAGCACCATCAACACGCATCCGATGCTGGTGCACGCCACGCTGGAGGCGTTCCGGGAACTGGGCGCCACGGTAGCCATCGCCGAGGGACCCGGCCATCGCAGGGGAACGTTGGACCTGGCCGATGCGGCGGGATATTTCAAACTGATTCCGGGCTTCGAGGATCTGTTCACCGATCTGAATGTGGACGAAGTATCGCGTGTGCATTTGGCGCGGCCGGTTTCGCGGCTGAATTCGCTGTATCTGCCGCACACCGTGCTGGCGAGCGACCTGCTGGTCTCCATGCCGAAGATGAAGACGCATCATTGGGCGGGCGCCACGCTGTCGATGAAAAATCTGTTCGGCGTGGTGCCGGGCGGCGTCTACGGGTGGCCCAAGAACGTGCTGCATTGGGCCGGGATCCATCAATGCGTGGCGGACCTGCACACATTGTTTCCGCGGCACTTTTCCGTTGTCGACGGAATCGTGGGGATGGACGGCAATGGGCCGATCCAGGGAAGGCCCAAGCCGGCGGGAGTGATCGTGAGCGGGCGCGACCCGGTAGCCGTGGACGCTACCTGCTGCCGCATTATGCAGATCGAGCCGGCGCGTATCGGGTACTTAACTCTGGCCGGGGGTTCGGAAGGGATCGCGGAGAAAAACATCCAGCAGATAGGAGAAAATCCGGATTCCGTGGCGACCAGGTTCGAATTGATAGCGGAGCTGCGCGAGTTGCGTAAGGAAAAGTCGTGACCGGCACGGCCAAGCGTGCGATGGCGTGCGGGGCCGGCTGCGCATTGTCCGCGGTGTTGTTAGCGCCGTGCTTCTGGCAGCCCAGGATTCAAGCGGGCGATCTGTCGAGCCACTTGTATAATGCGTGGCTCGCGCAGTTGATCGAGCGCGGGCAGGCACCCGGCCTGACGCTGGCTCACCAATCCAATAACGTCCTCTTCGATCTGATGTTGGGCGGGCTGATGGGCGCCTGGGGTCCGGCGGCGGCGCAGCGCATCGCGGTGTCTTTTGCCGTGCTGGTCTTTTTTTGGGGCGCGTTTGCATTTGTGGGTTCCTGCCCGCGGCCGTGGCGCGCGCCGTGGCAACTGGCCCCCTGTCTGGCCATACTGGCCTATGGCTGGGTGTTCCGCATGGGCCTGTTCAATTTCTACATCTCCCTGGGGCTGTCGCTCGGAGCGATGGCGCTGGCGCGGCGAAACAGGCGATGGGCATGGGCGTTCGCGGCGCTTCTGTGGGGCATCGCGTACGTGGCGCATCCAATGCCAGTGGCCTGGTCCGCCGGTGTCCTGATTTATGGACGGGTTGCCCGGGCGTTGGCGCCGCGGCATCGCATCCGGCTGCTTATCGGCGCGCTGGCGGCGCTGGCGTTTACGGGATTCCTGCTGGACGCGCTGTTCCCGACCCGCCGGGGCGCGGATCAGGTGATGTCCATGACCGGGGCGGATCAGCTTTGGATCTACGGCAAGTACTACATCGCCGTTTCTCTGGCGATGCTGGCCGTCTGGGCACTGTCTTTCCAGCGAGTGTTGGCGGTGCGCGGAGCTAAGCGCACTCTGCTCGATAGCAGGTTCCAACTCTGTGTGCTGAGCGCGGCGTCGCTAGTGCTGCTGCCCTGCGGCGTACTGCTTCCCGGTTTCCGTTCCGGTCTGGACTTTGTCGCGGAACGCATGTCATTGGCGGGCGCGGTGCTGTTCTGCGGGCTCCTCGCCACGGTAAGGCTGCCGAAGCCCATAATCGGCGCCATGGCGGCCCTGGCGCTGGTGTTCTTCGGTTTGTCTTATGCGGACGAGCGCGCCCTGAACTCCGTGGAGACCCAGATGGAGCGGGCGATCACCCAACTGCCGCCAGGACAGCGCGTGGTGAGCATGCTCGCGGACCCGGAGAGCCGCATCAAGTCTCTGGCGCATCTGGTCGATCGCATTTGCGTGGGCCGATGTTTCAGCTATGCCAATTACGAACCCGCCACGGCGCAGTTCCGCGTGCGCGCGGACCATGTGAACCCGTTCGTGGTGTCGGACTACGGCGAGTCCTGGACCATCCAGACCGGCGGGTATGTGGTTAAGCCCAGCGATCTGCCGCTGTACAACGTGGACCTGTGCCAGGCGGGCAGTCCGCGCATCTGCGTGGCGCCGTTGCGCGCGGGCGCGATGCTTCGCAACACGGGCCTGCGAGTAGTCCCGATTCTTGGCGGCGGTTAAAACACAGGTGAGCCAGGAAGCTAGCCCACAGCCTCGCGCGCGGGACTGGTTACCACCCAGGTCTGCTTAGCCTCGATGCGCGCGTCAGGCGCCTTGGCGACTCCTCGTCGCCACAGCCGGCGTTCACACCAGAGCGCCGCGGCGACCGATACGGCGGTCAATGCCCAGAGCAGCCGTGGCGAGCCGATCAGGACCGTGACGTGCCAACGGAGCAGTGCCATCCAGCCGAACGTCATCACCGCGCCTGCCAACAGGGAGAATCGTTTCCCAGGTCCCCGCGTCGCGATTGCCTGCATCAACAGGGCATACGGAAAGGCCGTGAACAGATCGATCAAGTAATGCTCGCCCGAGCCCAGCGTGGCCAGCGCGGTGAGCACCAGGTACACGAACGCCACGGGACGCGCGCGGCGCCAGCCGCGAAAATTCCACCAGATGAACAGGCCGTCGGCCAGGTGCAACGAAGGCACGCAATTGGGGGGATGGTTCAGCGCCACCGGCGTGAGGGCCAATGCCGCGGGCGCCTGCCACGGGAAAGCCTGCCCGAATGCATAGACCGGACCGGAGGCCGGACATACGAAATACATGCAAAAGCCCACCACCGCGTTGACATACAGCAGCCGCAGGATATCGACCGATCCACCGTTTGGCCGCCACCTGAGGTGCGCGGCATAGAGCGCCGCCGCCGCCAAAGGCAGCGAATAGTAGATAAGCGCTTCGAACCGGTATAGGATGTTCGATGCCGCGAACCATCGGCCTACGACGAATGCCGCGGGAGCGCCGTAGGTTCGATCGAGAGCATACAAGTAATGGTCGAATTTCAGCGGGCACATGCGCGTGGCGAGATCCAGGATTCCTCCCAGGGCGATGCCGAGCACGATGAAGATCGCCGCGCGGCCCAGCATCTCCAGTGCCTCCAGAGATTTCCGCGCTCGGAATGCCAGCGCGGCCGCGCTGGCCAGGCCCACGAATCCGCCGGTCTGCGCGAGCTCCTGCAAGGGGTAGGGGAAGGGCTGCGGAGGATACAGGTAGGCCGTCGCCACACGCAGGCCAATGCCCGCCAGGATCGTCAGCCCGAGCTCCCGGCGGCCGGGCGAACTGCACAAATACAACAGGAAGATCCCAAGATAGGAGAACTGCGCGGGGGGATTGGTGCTCAGAAGGCCGAGGAGGCCGCCACTGCTGGCTTCGTTCATTTACATTTCCGACGGACGCACGCGTGCCCATGCACATTGCAGCAGGGCCGTGCTGGTGGGAGCAAGCTGCCTTCAGTTAACCGCGCTGTCAGGTTCCGCCGCCGCCGGGCTATCGAAGGAGAGTATAGGGAACGCCTGCGGGCGCCGGGATAATGGTGCTGTGGTTCGGGTAACGTGTCTCATCGGGATCTGCGTCTGCCTGTCGATCAGCTTCGGCATCATCGAGCGCGGCAGCGACTTCAACCAGTTCTATTCCGCATCAAAACTGGCCGGCACCGGCCATCTGTATGATTGGGAGCGCCTCCAGGCGTTGGAACTGAGCACCGGTCCGCACGCCATCCCCTTCGGCCGCCTTCCGGTATTCGGACTGTTACTCAAGCCGCTGACAGCGCTCACCTACAACTACGCGCGGATAGCGTGGCTCATCATCAACGCGGCTGCCTTAATTGGGTTCGCGGCTCTGTGGCCCTTACGGCGGCGCCAGGATGTTTTTATGATGCTGTGCTGGTCGTGCCCGGCGGCCATCTTGCTCTCCCTGGGTCAGGATACGGGGCTCTTTCTATTCTTCGTGACAGCGGGGTTGCGGCTCCTGCAAGCGAAGCGGGACTTCGCCGCCGGCCTGGTGCTTTCGCTGTGCGCCGCCAAGTTCCATCTGGCTTTGGGGATTCCGATTTTCCTGCTGGCCCGCCGCCGATGGGGTGCGCTGGCCGGCGGACTGGCGGGTGGGGTGGTCCTGCTGGCGGTTTCGTTTGCCGCGGAAGGGCCGGAGTGGCCGGCGCGGCTGCTGCAACTTTCATCGGTTTCCGATTTCAGCCCGTCGCCCGCGAAGATGCCAAATCTTTTTGGTCTTACGCACGAGCTGCCGTGTGGCGCCGCGGTGGAGGCGGTTCTAGCGGTGCTGGCGCTGGTTGCCGTGTGGATCGTTTCGCGGCGATCGGCGCTCGCCATAGGAGCCACAGCCGCGGTCTTGGCCGGTTTGTTGATCAGCCATCATGCTTACGTCTACGATGCCGTGCTGCTGCTGCCGGCATGCGGGCTGGCCCTGCGGCTCCCGGGTCCCAAATCGCTGCGGTATGCAGCTCTTCTGCTCTCGGTGCCGATTCCGTACATCATTTTGATCCAAGATCATGGGCTCTGGGTGGTGCCGCAGGTCTCGATCAATGGTTTCGGCCTGCTGTTATTGGCTTTGTTGGCTTTCCCTGGTTTGAAAAGCTACGCCCGGATACAGCCCGCGCTGTCCCGGCTCACCCCGCACGCCTCTGATAGGATAACCATCGGCTAATAGAATTACTACCGGAATGCGTGATAGCGTATCAGTCGCCAAGAACCCTGCAAAACAGCCGATAAGAAAGATAGCAACATGATTCTGCGATTGAAATCGATTCCTTGGACGCGGGTGATTATCGACGTGTTGCTCGCGATGAGCTTCCTGGTCGCTTCGTCGAGCTTGCTGACCGTGCGGTAGCGGCTGCCAGGCCGCGTACCTTAGACTACGCCCCGCCGCCGGCGCGCGGCGCATCGGCAAAGGCTACCTGCATGCGCGGGGCGGCCTGCGGAGCGGCGCTGGGGAGTTCCGACAGCAGCCTCGCGTTGACCATCACCGGACACGCCACCGAGATCGCCGCCAGTCCCCACATCGCCCAGACGGGCAAGGCCGACAGTTCCGCGGGCGCGAACAATAGCGCCAGGAACCAGCAGGCCGTCATCGCGGTTCCCAGCGCCATGGCGGGCCAGCGTAGCGCGCTCTTGGCGGCCATGGCCTGGATCGCCAGCGCGTACGGAAACGCGACCACCAGATCGAGAAAGTAGTGCTCGCCTAATCCGAGCGCCGCCAGGGCCGTCAGGAACATGTAGATGGGCGCCACGAAGCGGCCCAGCCGCCAGTGCCGGGCGTTCCACCAGATCAGGATCGCGCCGGCCATGTGCAGCGAAGGCATGGCGTTGGGCGGCGCGCTCAAATTGACCATTTGCAGAGCGAATTGGCCCTGGTGCGGCGCGGCGAACGGAAACGACGAGCCAAACGCGTACATCGGCCCGGCCGCTGGATACAGGAAGTACAAGCCGTAGCCGACCACGGCATTGAGCGCCATCATGTTCAAAATGTCCACCGGACCCTGCTTCGCGCGCCGTATATGGGCGGCATACAGTACGGCGAACGCCATCGGCAGCGAGTGGTAGACCACCAGTTCGAGCTGTCCGTAAGCTGCCGAAGCCCGCATCCAGCGGCCGGCGATGAAGCTGATGGCGGCCCCGAAGCGCAGGTCGACGGCATACAGGAAGTGATCGTATTTATACGGGCGGGCGGAGGATGCCGCGCCCAACATGGTCCCCAGCGCAATGCCCAGCACCACGAAGATCAGGGAGCGCGCCAGCGTGTCCAGAGCCGAATCTCTGTCTCGCGACACGATGGCTCTGGCGCACATGGCAAACAGGCCGGCAATGCCCACAAACGCGCCGGCGCGCACGAGCGCTTCTCCCGGGAAATCGGCGGGCCGGTCGAGCGGGCAGAGGATGAGCAGCGCCAGGCCTCCGGCCACCGCCAGGATGCACTCCTTGCGGGAAGGCGAACTGCCCGCAAAATAGAGGACCGCGATGCCGAAATAGGTGAATTGGGCCGCTGGATTGGTGCTGATCAAATGATACAGGCCGTGATTGTAGCCCTGGTACGCCAGCCATGGCAGACACGCCAGCAGGAGAGCCTTCACCGACAGCGACACCCCCGCGGGAGGGCGCCATTCCACCTGGCCAGAGTTTGCCATGTTTGAAGGGATAACATGCCCCTCGACAAGGGAACAAGTTAACCAAGGGCAGTGCCGCGGGCGCGCTCTAGAGCGCGAAAACGAAGGGTTTACCGTGCTCCAGGCGGATGTAGCCGATCTCCGGGGCGCGCAAGGCCAGCGATGCGCGGAATTGTCCTGGATCAACGGAATTATCCGGGAACATATCGTAATGGCAGGGGATGGCCGCCTTGGGCTGGATCTGGGCGGCCAGCTGTGCCGCCTCATAATGCGACAGGTTGTTGAAGCCGCCGTTGATGCAAGTGATCATCAGGTCCGGCCGGTGTTTGGCCGCGGAGGCCAGCAGCTCGTGATAGTCCGTGTCGCCGGTCATGTAGACGCGGGGGCCCTTGCCAAATTGAAAGACAAAGCCCATGTGGTTCAGATCAGTGGCGTCGGTGGGCATGGCGAAGGCGCCATGGATCGTCACGTCGCGAAACTCGAGTTCACAGGAGGGCCACGCCGGCACGATGCGTCCGCTCTCCACGCCCTGCGCCTGAAACACCTCGCAACTGGGATGCGGCCCGATGAACTGGGTGGTGTCTTTGTGGCGGAGACCTTGGATCGTGGCGGCATCGGTATGGTCCGGGTGGTTGTGCGTACAGGCGAAGAGGTCCACATTCACCTCTCCGGGCGCCAGCAGGATGGGTACCTGCCGCTGCACGTTAATCGGAGAATCCGGGCTCATTTCGGCGCAGGAATTCGTGAGGTAGAGGTCGGTCGACAGCAGCGTGCCTTCGGAGGTCTTGAAGATGTAGCCGTTCTGGCCCAGCCACCAGAGAGCTACGGAGTTGCGCGACACCGGGAAATCGCGGATCTCCTGCATGAGGCTCATCAGGCTCATTGTGGCAAGGCGCGGGGGCGCTTGCAAACCGGCGCGAGTTGCGCAAAATTGAGAGCATGCCCATACCACTCGACATGCTGCGGGTTGTCTTGGGGCTGTTCTGTCTGTTTTTCGCGCACTGTCTGGGACGATCGGCGATACGGGTGCACCGCGGCCAGCGCGCGCGGAGCCTCTATGGATGGCTGGTGCGCACGGTGATTGCCGGGGGGGCGATCCTATGGCACCGGGGCGTAGATGGCCTCACCATCGCGGTGTTCACACTATCGGCGGTATCCCTGGTGGTGGGGGCCTGGGACGAGCAGCGGCCCAAGAAGCAGGAAGATCTGACGCACGAGATTTTTGGCGGATAGCCGTTCAGAACCGCGTCACTTCGGTGAAATGGAAGTCATGGACTTTCATTGCCGGGACCACCATATCGAAAGCCTCTTCGCCGGAGGCGCGCACCGCGGGCGACAGCGCCTCGACATTGGATAACATCTCGGGCAGCGCTT
>DATGGM010000073.1:0-14164 GCA_035308525.1 Bryobacteraceae bacterium | reverse complement strand
CCTCCGGCCGCACAGCGTACGCCGCCTGCGCCGGAACGAGCCTATACGCCACCAGCCGGCCAACCGCAACACGCACAGGCTCCGCAACGCTCTTCCACGCCTCCGGCCGCGCCGCAGGCGCGCCAGCCGGAACCAGCCCGTCAAGCACCGCCCGCGCGCGGAGAAGCTGACCGGGCCGCACCGCGGCAAGCGGCGCCGGCGCCTCCGAGACAAGCAGCTCCACCACCGCGGCCCGCGGCTCCGCAGGCCCACGCAGCGCCGCCGCCCCATACGGCACCGCCGCCACACGCGGCGCCATCGCCGGAGAAGAAGCAGACGGAGCACCGCTGAGGCACAACGCACCGGCATTGCAACTGCACCCCTGGACCGGGCATGACGTTCATTCGCGCCACATTTGCGGTTTTCGCCACGGTGGTTCTGGCTGGGGTGCCAGCGAACGTTTCCCCGCCAGTAACCACCTCCCAGTACGGCCCCGCGCGCACGGGGGCTGACACAAATGAGTTCACGCTCACGCCGCGGAATGTCAATGTAAGCCACTTTGGAAAGCTCGCGGCCTTTCCGGTGGACGGCCCGATCTACGCGCAGCCGTTATTTCTGCCGGCGGTCACCATGCCCGGAAAGGGTATGCATGATGTGGTGTTCGTGGCCACGGAGCATGACAGCGTCTACGCGTTTGATGCGCACGATGGCGGCGCGGCGGCTCCGTTGTGGCGCGTCAGCTTTCTGACGCCGGGAGTTACTCCCGTGCCAGCCGCCGATGTGGAGTGCCCGTTGATCTCACCAGAGGTGGGTGTCACGGCCACGCCGGTCATCGACGTCGGGACGGGAACGCTCTACGTATTAGCACGCACCAGGGAGCACCACGGCGTGATCGGCGGCCAATATGTACAGAAACTGCATGCGCTGGCCGTCACGACCGGTGCGGAAAAATTCGGCGGCCCGGTGGTGATTCGCGCGTGGACTCGCGGGCGCGGCGACGGCAACGCCCATGGTGCGATCCTGTTTGACGCGCGGCGCCAGAATCCTCGCGCCGGACTGCTGCTGTCGCAAGGCCGGATTTATCTCACGTGGGCATCTTCCTGTGACGCCGGCCCCTATCACGGTTGGATCATGGCCTACGATGCGCAAACCCTGAAGCAGACGGCCGTCTTCAATACGTCGCCGGACGCCAATGACAGCGGCATCTGGCAGAGTGGTACGAGTCCGGCGGCCGATAGCGATGGGAACATCTTCGTGGTCACCGGCAACGGCCGCTTTGACGCGTCTGCTGGCGGACATGACTACGGGGACGGCATTCTCAAACTCCACCTGGATCAGGGTCAGCTGAACGTTCGCGATTACTTTACGCCTTTTGACGAGAAAGAGCTCAATGCCAATG
Source organism: Bryobacteraceae bacterium (assembly GCA_035308525.1). GTDB lineage: Bacteria > Acidobacteriota > Terriglobia > Bryobacterales > Bryobacteraceae > Bog-159. The sequence goes on along the minus strand of DATGGM010000073.1, from coordinate 12,786 downwards.
ATCAGGATCTGGGCTCCGGAGGGCCTGTGCTGCTCCCGGACCAGCCTGGCTTGCATACCCACCTGCTACTGGCAGGCGGCAAGGCCGGAATGCTGTACGTGATCGATCGCGACCGCATGGGCGGATATCACCCGGATTCGGACGTGCAGGCTGTAGGGAAACAGCAGTTTCCCAAGCACGCCCTGTTCGGCGCGCCCGCATTTTGGAACGGCCACGTGTACGTCGTTGCTGGCGGCGATGTACTACGGGATCTGGTGCTGCGCGACGGAAAGCTGGTGCTGGCCCACACGGCTGCCGGCAGCAAGTATCCGGACGCGGGCGCGACACCGGTGGTCTCCTCCCATGGAACTCAGGATGGGATTGTATGGGCGGTCACCTCATACGACTGGCAACGGGCCGGCCCTCCGGCCGTTCTGCACGCTTACGATGCGAAGGATGTGGCGCACGAGCTCTACACGAGCGCGCAGGCCCTTGGCCGAGACAGCGCCGGTGAAGCGCTGCGTTTCGCCATTCCCCTGGTAGCCGGGGGGCGCGTCTACGTGGGCACGCGCCGCGAATTGGACGTGTACGGTCTGCTGCCGTAGTCGCGAAGCAGGCTCGGAGCCTGTTGCTCATCCTTGCTTGCCTGCTATAATGGGTGCATTGGCCGGAAGAGCCCGATCGGCCAGTGGTCCACCGCCAGTGCAAACTCGAAACTGCGCCCCTTTCAATTCCTGCTCGCGGTTCTGCTCCAAAAGTGCGTCACTTTAGCTATTAACGAAGAACGTTTAAACCAACAACTCTGTTAAGGCGAAGTTTCACGAACATGAACATCACGGTTTTCCCTATCGGCTTGGCCCTGCTTGCATCCTATTGTTACGCTTCAACCCCTGAGTCGGTACCCGATAATGCCGCCGCACCGGACTTGCGTACCGACAAACCCCAAACACCCGAACTCCAGATCACGTTGCTGCCTCCGGAACTCAGCCCGGCAGCGCAAATTCCGCTTCAACTTCCATGGCTTGCCGCAGGCGCGGCACGGATCGTGGATACTCGAGAGCTCATTCGCGCCGCTGCACGCAAACACCGGGTGCCCGCGTCATTCATCAAAAGCATCATGGCGGCGGAATCCAACTTCGATGCCGCCGCGCTCTCGCCCAAGGGCGCCATCGGGTTGATGCAATTGATGCCCTCCACCGCCCAGCTATTCGGCGCCGATCCCGCCATCCCCGCGCAGAACGTGGATGCGGGCGCGGGCTACCTGCGTTTTCTGATCGACAAGTATCACAAGTATGGCAACTGGCTGCGACGTGTCATCGCCGCATATAATGCCGGACCGGGGGCGGTGGACCGCTATCGAGGCGTGCCGCCATACCCGGAAACCCGCACATATGTGGCTCGCGTGCTCACTTACCTGAGGCAATTCCAGCGCGAGCGCGCCTGAAATACCTATCCCGTTTCGGGTTGCGTCAGAAGTTCCAGATGCCGGGTAAACCCTCCCATGCGGAACCGCACGTTCCAGCGTTATGTGCTTGATTTTGAGTCGTTCCGCCGCCGTGGCAAGCGACATGCGTATTGCTAATCCGGGAGGTTGAGAAAACCGACCTTGGGGGGGATCATGCTAAGACGTTGGGACCGTGTGGCTGTAACATGGTGTCGCTCGTTCCATCGCGAGACCACACGGCCAGTTAAAGGTCATTATCTTTGTCACACTTGTAAGCGAGCCTATCCGGTGCCGTGGCATGAAGGTGAGGAATACCTCAGGCGAGTCGCGGCTGCCGGTCAATGGAAACGCGGCGAACCGGGCTTTGCGGCACTCCGTTTCCAGAAAAACCAGGGATGATCCGCGAGAGCAGTGCACGAAAATTCGAGCAACCGCACCTGCACAAGGGAGTGCACTTCAATCTGTTCGCCTGGGCCGGACGCGTCTTGCGCTACGCGCCGCAGCAGTGATGGCGCGCTTAATCCCGCGCTCCGCTCACTTACTCTTTCCCAGCTGCTTCACGTACCCGACGACGGCCTTGATGTCGTCGTCCGACAATTTATCTGCGAAGGATGGCATCTTCTTTTGTCCGTTTTTTATAACCTTGATCAGCTCGGAATCGCTCCGCTTCTGAACGTCGTCAGCCGTCAAATCGGCTGCCTTTACCTTCTTCCCCATATCGGTATCGGCTCGCCCATCCGTTCCGTGACAGCCCACACACATCTCCTGGAAGATGGCGTCGCCACCGCGACCCTTTTGCGCCCAGCCGGGCACAGCCACGGATGCCAGCGCGGCGACCGTAACAATAATTGGAATTCTCATGGTTTTTAGACCAGCAATTTTTCTACCTAGTTCACAAGCATGAAGCGGGCTCCCCAGGCAGACCGATCTTCTTTGCTACATTTGATCGGTCCGGCGCTATGGTTTCGGGCCGACCGTAATTTCCAGCAGATCGGCGTCCTCCGCCTCCGTGGCGACAATGGGTCCGGTGCACACCCCCGCATCCACGAACGCCTTCGCCAGCGCGGTGGCGACCTGCTGGCGGTGAGCTCCAACTTCCAGCGCGATCCCCGCCTGCGGCTTACCAAACACCAGCGCGGGCGCCACCGAAACCGACATCCCGGCCGCCTCCAGGGTAGCTTTGATGTCGCTCGCAAACCTGAAGCTCTCCGGGTCACCGGCATACGTGATCATCGAAAACCGTTGACCTCTGAAGCGGGCCAGCGCTGATTCGATGGTCTGCTTCTGCCCGGGAGTCAGATGCCTGGCGGAAGCCAGCGCTTCAAGCCGCAAGCGCGCCGCCCGCTCTTTCTCCACGGCCAGTTCCAACTCGGTATTCTCCTTGCGCAGTTCCTCGAGGCTTGTCCGGGCGTGCGCAATCTCGGCTTCCACGCGATCCTGCTCCCGCCGTGCCAGCGCGGCCTGCTCGTGCAGCCTCCCGATTTCGATGTCCTTGGCCGCGGTGACCCGCCCGGCAAAGACAGCCAGCAGGAAGCCGGCCGCCGCAGCCAGGCATATGAACACCACATAGGCTACGGTGGACCAGTTAAAACCGCGTTCCAGAAGATGCACGTTGGAGAGATCTGGCAAGCCACATCTAGCATGCCAGCCCGCCTGCGGATGCGCAATACTGATCGTACTCGCAGTTTCACCGGCGGGGACGGGCAGTATAGTACCTCTGATCTGGGCGGGCACTGTCACCGCACGTGCCTCAAATACTCTTACGATGTCGCTGCCTTCCGCGGCGCTTTCGTCGGGCCTGGCGCTGCGGCGCTTTCGGCGGTCGACCAGCCCCATTCCGGTAGACCGCCCATAGCGATATGCGCGAACAGTACGATGGTCGTACTGGCGGCGCATGGATCTTGTCGACCGTGGCCTGCAGTGTCCCCAGCTGATGTGCCGAACGTGAACTCGCCCTTTGGCTCGAAGAAGAAGAATATGTTTGGGACATCCTGCCTCCCCCCTCTCTACCTTCACATGGCCACAGTTTTTCTCACGGGAATAAATCTGCCCGCTCGGCGGTAATATAGAGACACCTGTGAGCTCGCCGAGGCTGAGGATGTTCGAGCAGATCTTCCTACCGCATCTGGACGCGGCTTACAACCTCGCGCATTGGCTCACGCGCAACGAGCACGATGCGGAAGATATCGTTCAGGAGGCCTATCTGCGCGCGTTCCGCTACTTCGACAGCTTCCGGGGCACTGATGGTAAAGCGTGGCTGCTGGCAGTGGTACGTAACACCTGTCTCACCTGGCGCAGCCGCGAATACGGAATGGCAAAGATACCGTTCGATGAAGAAGTCCATCATGACAGCGCGAACCTGCCCACGACCGGGAGCCAACTGGCAACCGAAGGAAACCTTGCGAGCTTGCGCGACTGTATGGAGTCCCTTCCGGCGGAGTTTCGCGGCGTACTGGTGATGCGGGAGTTGGAAGAATTGCCGTACAAGGATATCGCGGAGGTCACCGGGCTGCCAATCGGGACCGTGATGTCCCGGCTCTCCCGCGCGCGGCAACGCCTGCAGGATTGTGTAGCCGGACGAACGAAAGGGGCCAGTCAGTGACTTGTGAGATCGCCAGGAACCTGATGGAACCGTATCTGGATGGCGAACTAGATGCATCAATCAGCGCCACGGTTAGAGAGCATCTGGCGTCCTGCCCTTCGTGCGAGGAACCCCAGCGCCGGCTCATTGCGCTGCGCGCCGGCATCCGTTCGCAGGCGCCTTATTTCCGCGCGCCCGCCCGGTTGTCCGCTCAAATCGGTACGGCCTTGCGGGGCGCAGACAGACAGGCGTTTACCCCGTGGCGCTGGGTCGCCATCGCGGCATCGCTCCTGCTGGCGGTTTCGCTGGCGTGGAACGTAACATCGCTTGTGACACGCAGCTCGCGCGCCGGCCTGTTCGCGCAGAATATCATCAGCAGCCATATCCATTCGCTGATGGGTACCCATCTACTGGACATTCCCTCTTCGGACCGGCATACCGTGAAGCCCTGGTTCAATGGCAAGCTGGATTTCTCGCCCGAAGTCAGAGACTTCGCCACGGAAGGGTTTCCCTTACTCGGCGGACGCCTGGATTACATCGACGGCCACCCCGCGGCGGCTCTGGTGTACCAGCGGCGGCAACACGTCATCAATGTGTTCACGTGGCCTTCCTCTTCCACCTCAGGCGAGACGGAGTTATCCGCCAACGGCTACCATGCGGTGTACTGGAGTAGCTCGGGAATGACATATTGGGCAGTTTCCGACCTTCGCGCAGGCGAGCTGCGACAGTTCGTGAACCTCTACAATCCAACCTCCCCTCCGAAATAAAAACAGACGTGAGTCTGTTACCGGACAGTGAAATTTTGACCCAACACCGGATAGTGGTGCTGCAATCGACCAACGGTTTCTCAATCAGTTGCACCGCAATTGTCTTGCGAATCACAAAGGTCACGGAGGTGCTTTGAGGGCGCGGCGGAGGAACAAGTCACTTGCACATGTATAATCGGCTGAATCGCGCTCTCTGGTTCGTTCCTGCGTTGTTTGTGTTGGCAGGTTCCGGCCTTGCTAGTACACCCTCGAGCGGGGCACTCACTGATGCCAATCCAACTGTGAGTTACACTGCTGGTCCGTTCGTCATTCCCAACCTCACTGACAGTGTTAGCGGCACTCCCATGTGTAGTGCCACCATCCCGGCTGAGCAGTGTGACACATTCCAGCTCGCCGTAAACGTGGCATCCGCCGATGCCTCCACCAAGCAGATCCAGGTAACCATCAGTTTCCCGATTTCCGCGGGCGAGTTCGACGTGTTTGTCTTTGACGCGAATGGTAACCTGCTGGCGTCCGACACTGCCGGTGGCGAACCATCGGTTGCCACCATCCCGGCCGTGACCGGTGCATACACGGTGGTCGTTGATCCATGGGATCCCTTGGGGCAAAGCTTCAATGGCGTAGTCGCGCTGGTGCCGCTTCCCGCGCAGCCCCCGCCGGCGACCGGAATTCCTCCGCGCTATCAGGTCTACCCCGCGCCGGCCTCCGCCGGCGGCGCGGAGTCGTCCGGCGAACCGTCCATAGGCGTCGACTGGAATCCGAACGTGGCTTCGCTCAAATACGGTACGGTCAACCAGGGCGGCGTGGCGTTTTTTACCTCCAACCTGCATGAGTTCCGTCTGCGGTTAGACGACTGCTCTTCGCCCGCGGCCACCACGTGGACCGACGTGACCAGTCCGGTGGAGACCATCAACACGCTGGACCCGATCGGGCTCTGCGATCATTTCGGCGGGAGCCATCCCGGCCGGGTCTTCCAGTCCCAACTAGCCGGCGCCACCAGCCTGGTGGCTTTTTCGGATGACGACGGCAATAGCTGGCTGCAATCGCAGGGTTCGGGCCAGCCGGCCGGGGTCGATCACGAGACGGTCGGGAGCGGGCCGTATAACACGGCCGCCACGCCTCCACCTCCGCCCCACCCGGCCTACAACAATGCGGTCTACTACTGTTCGCAGGATATCGCCACGGCATTCTGTGCGCGCAGCGACGATGGCGGACTCACGTTTGGTCCCGGCGTGGCGATGTACAACCTGACACAGTGCACCGGCATCCACGGGCACGTGAAGGTAGCGCCTGACGGAACGGTGTACGTTCCCAATCGAGGCTGCGGCGCGAACCAGGCGGTGGCGGTGTCGGCGGACAATGGACTGACGTGGTCGGTGCGGCCCATCCCCGACAGCACACCGGCCATCGGCAACGATCCTTCGATCGGCTTGGCCAGCGATGGGACAGCCTACTTCGGCTACCAGGATGGCAGCGGCGCAGCCAAGATGGCCGTCTCGCACGATCAAGGCAACACCTGGAGCCCTTCGGTGAACGTGGGGGCGGCGCTTTCCATTGCCGGGTCGGTATTTCCAGCCGTGGTCGCGGGCGACCCCGACCGGGCCGCGATGTTCTTCCTCGGCTCTCCCACTCCAGGCAACTTTCAGGATACGGCCAACTACAAAGGGATCTGGCACGCATATCTGGCCACCACTTATGACGGGGGCGCCAACTACTTTCTGGTGGATGCGACGCCGACTGATCCGGTGCAGGTTGGCTCGATTTGCATCATGGGGACCACGTGCGGCGCGGACCGGAATCTGCTGGACTTCAACGACCTGACCATCGATGCCCAGGGCCGCGTAGTGGGCGCATTCGCGGACGGCTGCGTGGTGGGCTCGTGTGATGCGTCTTCACCGAACACGGCCTCGCGCAGCGCTCTGGGGACCGCGCTCCGCCAATCGGGCGGCAGACGCATGTTCGCAGCCTTCGATCCGGTGGAACCGGCGGCGCCAGCCGCTCCGCTGATCGGCTCGGCCTTGCAGAGCAGCACGGGTACGCTGGTAAGCTGGTCGGCCCCCGACAACGGAGGAGCAGCTCTGAAGGACTACGTGGTCTATCGCGGCCTGACCAGCGGAAGCGAAAAGCAGATTGCCACGGTCAACGCCAGCCGCACTTCGTACCTGGACAGTTCGGCCAAAACCGGCACCTATTACTATCGCGTCGCGGCGGTGAACAAATACGGGAGCAGTTCACTGTGCGGCGAGGTGGTGAGCGTCCCCGCACCTCCGCCGCAATCGGCTTGCACGGGAAGCGGCATTACCGTCGTGCAGGATCCGACCGGCGATCAGACGGGCGCGCCCGCCAACTCGCAGCTCGACATTCAGTGGATGGCCATCAGCGAGAAATTTGTCAGCACTGCGACTCCCAATCAACTGACATTCACCATGAAGGTAGCGAATCTCGCCAGCCCGGTGCAGCCGAACGCCCTGTGGACGATCTTCTTCACGGCGCCGAACGGGACCGCATACTTCGTGGATATGAGCACCTCCGGTACCGGAACTGCGCCGGTGTTCCAGTATGGCCACATCGCTACGGTGGCCGGCGGCACCACGCAACAAACGACGGACGGCTCCGCCGACCCCTCCAGCACATTTAGCGCGGACGGGACGATAACGCTGGTCATCGACGATAGCCTGGTGGGTGGTCTACAGGCCGGCGATACGCTGGTGAACATCAACGGCAAGACGCAGCTCCTGGTCGGCGCCGACGGCACCGGACTGCTGGAGACTATCGATAGCACGTCTTCGGGACGCTACATTCTGGTGGGAAATGCATACTGCGCTGGTAAGTAACACGGTTCTGCTCGTCGCCGCCTCTATCATCATCGCCGCGCCGGTGAAGGGAGTCCCCACGGACGCCTGTACGCTCCTTTCCCGGGCATCGATCCGCACGCAAACCGGGGAGCAGGTGGCCAGCACCAAAGCCACATCGCGGGCCTCTCGCGACGTGCTGCAATCCCAATGCTTCTACGCGCTGCCCACGTTTACGAATTCCGTGAGCGTGACACTCATCAGCCCGGCAGGGGCGTCGCGGGATGGCGCGCGTAAGATGTGGGAACGCTGGTTTCACCCTGCGGAAGACCACAAGAGCGACGGCCAGCCGGCTTCCGAGGAGGAAGAGGCCGCCGGAAAGGCCTCGCCAGTGACTGGAGTAGGCGATGAGGCCTTTTGGGTCCGCAGTTTCGTCGGCACCCTTTATGTTCGTAAAGGTAACCGATTTTTACGGATCAGCCTGGGCGGGAAGATGAACGACCAGGAGCGCCAGGCACGCGCCAAGGCACTCGCCGCGAGTGCGTTGCGGCGGCTGCCGTAGAGTGGAGCCGGCATCTCGGCGTGCCTCGGTACGGACGGGCCGGCCGCTCGAAGGAGTAACTTTCCGGGACTCCTGCTCGAAGCGTTGCCCGTGCGGGAACCCTCCCGCCTGGCGAGCTTGAACCAAGGGACATCATACCCGCCAATCCGGGCGGCGCAGCGAGGCTGCCGCCCGGCGGCGTCAGGAGTGTAGCGCCACTGCGAACACTCCTACCGCCAGAAGATGTGCGCGCTCCCCACCACGGCCGAGTGCGGATACAACGCCGCCAGCCCCAGCCTGCTGACCTGATCGTCGTCATCCATCTCCACCGTGTCGTAGACCCGGGCCTTGATGCGCCGATCCAACTCCGCCTGCGGCACCACGTGCAGCTCCGCCGCCACCGCGGGCGGAAAGTCGAGCTTGTGCGAATCCGCCAGTTCCATGCCGGACGGCGGCGCGTGCCGCGTCACGAAGTAGGTCGGCTCATCCGCCAGCAGCACACCCCGGGGCGGTGTGACTTCCTTTACTTTGGCGGCCACCTCCTCCTCATCGTGCCAGGCGTAGTCGTCGCGGCCTTCGTACACCGCCCGCGCCAGGCACAAGCCGGATATCAGGCACACGATCAGCACTGGCCACCGTGGGCGGTCCGGCGCCGCCAGCCGCGCGCCCACCGCGTACAAACCTGCGCACGACAGGATCGTCAGAAACGGTGCCGCCAGCAAATAATAGCGCGTGAACGTGGGAACAGCGGTCGAAATGTGCGCCATTAGCGCCACTGCCAGCCACCCGCAAAGATAAAATTCACGGCGCCGCGCGCCATCCCAACCGCTCTGCTTCCAGACGAACAACACACCCGCCGCCGCCAGTAGTCCCAGCATGAGCGCCTGCGGTGAATCCAGCCACGCCGACCATTGGTCGATATTATGCTCCACCGCGCCCTCCCAATGCCGCTGGCGGTAGCGCATGTTGTATTCGAGCACGTTGAAAATCGTCTGCCGCGGCCCGTGCGCGAATAGCCAGGCCAGCGGCGCGCACGCCACGGCGCCGCCCGCCGCGAATGCCATCAGCTTGACCCACGCGCGTCCCGCGCGGTTCGCCCACAGCATCCACAAAAGCAATACCGGCGCCACCGGCGCAGTCAACAGCGACGAGTTGGCCGCCGCACACGCCAGAAAGCCGGCCCCGGCCGCCAGCCCCGCACCTGCCCGATCCACCGCCGCCACCGTCAACCGGAACGCACCCACTATCAGGAATAGGCACAGCGCGTAAGCCTGCCCGATGGTGCCGAACTCCACCACCACGATGTTCAGACCCACCAGGAATACCGCGCTCACCGCCGCCGCCGTCCGCCATTTCTCTTCCGGAAAACTGCGCAGCAGGTAGCCCGCCGTCAGCAACACCGCCAGCGTGGTCATCACCGCGGCCACCCCGTGCGCGGTGCGCCAGGTGTCTCCGAATACCAGCATCCACCCGGCATTCCAGTATGCGTTCAGAGGCGTCTGCGAGAAACAGAAATCCAGGTACGGCCGCCGGCCGCGATCGATCAATTGCGCCGTCAGCAGGTGAAACCCTTCGTCCCAGGCGAACGCCCGCGTCTGTGAATAGACCGCCAGCACGGCCGCCAGCAGCGCCGCCAGGCCCCACAGAATCCTATTGCCGCGGTCCATATCTCCGGATGTACTCTTCCCGCGTGCACAGGCTGTTGCGGTCCAGCGCGCGGTCGATCGCCAGGATCCCATCCAGATGATCGATCTCGTGCTGCAGCAGCTCGGAGAGAGCGCCCGCCGCTTCCAGGCGCCGCACGTTCCCGTCTTCGTCCTCGTACCGCACCCGCACCGACTCGCTGCGCTCTACCTGCACCAGCAGGCCGGGAAACGAGAAACAGTCGTCCCACAGCCGGAACTTGCCTTCGCTTTGGAATTCGTATTCCGGATTGCGCATGACGTAAGCCGTGCTTGAGAATTCGATATAGATCAGCCGCCGCGCCTCGCCGATCTGTACCGCGCTGATGCCGCGTCCGAATCCGTGCGAGCGCTGGAAATCGTGCAGCGTATCGCGCAGATCTTGAAAAACTGGCAGCGCCTCCGCCGCCACCCGCACCGGCGCTGAAACCGCGCGCAACAACGGATCGCCAAGTTGCAGAATGCGCCGGGAAGCCATCTTAAATGAAGATACCAACAAACTAAGTCTTATCGGCGTTCATCTGCGTCCATCGGCGGCTAATATCGGTTTTGCTTCTCGCATCGAGCCGCAAGAAAAGCATATCTGGCCGCCGATGAACGCTGATTAGCCCCGATAAACCTGCTTGGCACGCTAAAACGCGGGGTCATTCTCACTCAGTATTCAATGACCGCAGTTCTCCATTGACGGCAAGGGCATATCTCCTGGTTTTATCCGTGTTAATCCGCGTCCATCCGCGGCCGGATTTCTTGCCCCTCAACCCCCGCAAGCCCGCCGCAGCGCCTCCCCCAGCTTCTCCAACTGATCCCCCTCCGGCTTGCGCCCTCCCGCCGTCACATAGAACACGTCGATCGCCTTATGCGCCTCCGTGTCGATCAGCACCACGTCGATATCGCATCCGTGCGACGAAATCGCCGACGCCAGGTCGTACAGCAAACCCGGCCGGTCCTGCGCCACGATCTCGATCAGCGCCGCGCTGTCCGACGCGGCCGCATCAAATGACACCATGGGTATCACCGCCGAGTTCCGGCTGGGCGGCGCGGGCTTGGGACGATTCTGCAACAACTGCCGCACTTCCAGCCGCCCCAGCACCACCCGCTCCACCGTGGCCCGCAAGCGGTCGTTCTCCGTAGGATTCAATTCCAGCGTGCGCAGCGCATCGGCGAACGTGAACGTGTCCAGCACCGTGCCCTGGCTGTTTGAAAATGCCTCCGCCTTCAAAATATTCATGCCGAAGCTGGACAGCGTGCCGGCCACCGACGCAAACAGAAACGGCCGGTCGCCCGTCACCAAGGTCAGGCGCCACGCCGCATCCGTCTTTTGCAGATCCACGGCTACACCCCGTTGCCGATACACGGCGTCCAGCCGCAGATGCGCCTCCATCTCCTCCGCCGTATGCGTGCGCGCATAACGCACCGGAAAGCCTGCCAGAAACGCCCGCTTCTCCGGCACGTCAAATGCCGTGCTCTGGATGCGGTCCGTCTCCAGCTCACGCGTCAGCTCGTTATAAGTCAGCAGGTAGAGCTGCCAGAGCACCTCCGCGCGCCACGGCGTCATGGCCGACGGATTCACCGCGCTGATATCCGCGAACGTCATCAGCGTCAGCGCCTTCAGGCGTTCCACCGTCTCCACGCGCTGTGCCATGTCGCGCGCCGTGGCCGGATCCTGCAGATCCCGCGAGTTCATCACCGCCGACATCTCCAGGTGCCGCCCGATCAGGAAGCACACCAGTTCGCGATCCGCCCGCGGCATCCGGATGCGCTCCAGCGCCGGTTCGGCCACCGCCAGCGACGCCGCCACGTGCCCCCCGTTCTCTACCGCCTTCCCCACATCGTGGAACAACAGCGCGCACAGCAGCGGCGCCGGTTCTTCCATTTCCGACAGCAGGTCGCCGTAGCGCTTCAACGCCGGGTCGCGCGCCCCGCGCAGGCCAGTCAGCACCTGCAGCGTCACCAGCGTGTGCTCGTCCACCGTGTAGCGGTGGTAGAAGTCGCGGATCACCAGGCACTCGATCTGCGCCATCTCCGGGAAAATCGCGCGCAGCATTCCGCTCGCGTGCATGCTGCGCACCGCCTCGGCAGCGTAAGGCAGCGAGAGGATCTCCTTCAGCGCCGGCCAGGCGTCACGCGGCGTGGCAAACCATTCGCGCAATTGCGGCGTCATCGCAGCCAGCCGCTGCCCGGTCTCCGCCGATGGACGAACCCCGTGCCGCGCCACGAATTGAAACAGCCGCAGCGCCAGCTCCGGCTCGGCTTCCAACGCATGCGGCACCCGCAAATGGACCCGCTCCCGCGCTACCGTGAAATCGGCGTTCGAAAGCCTGCTGCGCCAGTCCTTGAATTGCGCGAACAGCGAGCTGGATTGCGCCTCGCTGGCTTCCAGTTCGCGTACCGCCGCGCCATACACGTCCCGCGCCTGGCGGAAATATTCCCGCATGAATTGCGCCGCGCCGGCGACTTCAAAGTCCTCCGCGGCCTGCTCCTGCGCGTCGAACGAAAGCATATTGTTGTCCCGCCCGGAGCGCGCGTGCAGATCGCAGCGCAGGCGCGCCAGAAACAGAAAGCCGGGCTGGATCTCGGGCGCTTCCACGCCGCGAATCCGCGCCAGCCAGCGCACCAGTTGGTAGTCGCGCAGGCCGCCCGGCGCGTCCTTGATATTCGGCTCGAGCTGATAATACGTGTTCTGAAACTTCTGGTGGCGCTCGCGCGTCAGCCGCGTCAGGTTGCGCGCCAGGGCTTCCCGCTGCGCGTGCAGAAAGCGCGGCAGCTTCTCGGCGAACTTGCCATACAGCACCCGGTCCCCTGCCAGGAAGCGCTGATCCAGCAGGCTGACATTCAGCTCGATATTCTGATCGTGAATCTCGGCGCATTCTTCCGGCGTGCGCACCGAATGGCTAAGCCGCAGCCCGGAATCCCAGAGTGTCTGTAGGAAAACGGAAATCGGCTCGCGCGCCTGCTGCCCCAGGCTGTTGTTTTCGATCAGCAGCAGCAGATCGACATCGG
>DATGGM010000072.1:0-66562 GCA_035308525.1 Bryobacteraceae bacterium | reverse complement strand
CCTCCGGCCGCACAGCGTACGCCGCCTGCGCCGGAACGAGCCTATACGCCACCAGCCGGCCAACCGCAACACGCACAGGCTCCGCAACGCTCTTCCACGCCTCCGGCCGCGCCGCAGGCGCGCCAGCCGGAACCAGCCCGTGAGGCACCGCCCATGCGTGGCGAAGCTGACCGCGCCACACCGAAACAAGCGGCTCCTCCGGCGGCGAGACAAGCCGCTCCGCCGCCACCGAGGGAGACGGCCCCGCCGACGAGACAAGCCGCTCCGCCGCCGAGACAAGCGGCTCCGCTGCCGAGACAAGCGGCTCCGCCACCGCGGCCCGCAGCTCCGCCGGCACACGCAACACCACCGCCGGAGAAGAAGAAGACGTAAGGCCCCTTAAAGCAGAGCGCTCGTTTGGGGAACCAGCCCGATTTTCAATCGCGATAGATTGGAAGCAGGACGTTCCCCAAACTTGCGCTGTCTACCCGCCCGCTGTCAGCCGGCCGCTGCGATCAAGATAGACAATGGATCTTCCGACCGCTAGGTTTCCTTGCTGACCATCACTTCGGTGGATTTGATAACTACCGTGACAGCATCGCCAATCTTCAATTGCATTTCGTCGGCGCTACGACGCGTGATGACACTGTCAATCTGGTTATCGCCTATCTGAACCACAACGTGGGCCATGATGGTGTCGAGCTTCAAGTCGACAATCTGCCCCTTTAATTGGTTGCGCGCGGAAAGACTCATGCGAGTAAATCTAGCACGCTTCGGCAAGATATCGTTTCATTGCTCCGGGCTCTCGCTGGTCGATGGGTCTTGCCCACAACGTGTGCGCATGCCCTGCCGTAGCTGCTCGCGCTCCTCCGGCGACATGGCCTCCATGCGGCCGGTCACGCGATCGGCCATGCGCGCACCCATATGGCGGCGGGATTTGGACTGATCGGAGTTGTTGAAGCCGAAGCCGCCAAAAAGGATCCGGCACAGCACCAGCATCCCAAGCGCTTGCCAGAAGGTGAGCTCGCGCCAGCCGAACAGCGGCGGCAGCAGCCGGTTCCACAGTTGCTGCACGATCTCGCCGCCAAGGGCGATAAACGCCATCAGTGCCAGAATAGCCAAGGGAGCCAGGAGAATCCATCTTTTCCTTATTTTCATTTCCTCTTCCTCATGCTTTCGTAAATTCGTCGTAGACCTTTTGCAGGCGCGCGCGCAGATGCAGGACCGCATATCGTTTACGCGAGAGCAGCGTATTCACGCTTACGCCGGTATCGGCCGCGATCTCCTTGAAGCTGCGCCCTTCCAACTCATGCGCCACAAATACCTCGCGCTGCTCCGCCGGGAGGTCGGCGACTGCCGACGCCAGTGCCTCGAGAAGCACGTGGCGCGCGTAGAGCGCCGCCGGCCCCGCATCGGGCGAAGGCAGCAGGTCCTCCAGGCGCAGCAGTTCGTCCTCATCGTTGGCAACGGCCATATCGCTGAAACTCTCCGGCTTCTTTTTCCGGAACAGGTCCGTGATGCGATTGCGCGCCACGCGAAACAGCCAGCCCGTGACGTGATCGATCGGCATCAGCAGACGGTTGGCTTCCACCAGCTCGTAGAAGACGTCCTGCAAAATGTCTTCGGCGTCGCGCGGGTCGGGCACGCGCCGCCGGATGAAGTGGCGCAGCCGGGACTGCTCCCGCGTAAGTACTTCGGTGATCCGCTGGTCCTGTTCGAATGCCATCCGTTCCAGGCTCGCCGCTTCCTTCACCTAAGGTAATAGACGAATCGGGGGCTGCGGATATTGTACGGAACGCTATCTTGGCCGGGTTACCACAACAGTTTCACTCCGAACTGAATCTGTCGTGCTGTTGTGGATGTGCTCGTAATGACGCCAGCCGTGGGAGAGACACCGGTGGGGGTAGAAGTAATAGCATTGGGCGCACTGAAGTTCGCGCGGTTCAATGCGTTGAAGAACTCCGCGCGGAACTGCAGGTTGCGCCGCTCTTGTATGCGGGTGTCTTTTGTCAGCGACGCGTCCAGGGTGGCCAGATCGGGGCCGGGCAGCATATCACGCCCCAGATTGCCGGCGAAGCCGCTGTTGTTGGGCGGCGCCAGGAAGGCCGCTGGATGGAACCATTGGTTCGGGTGGCCGATAATGACGGGACCGGTGAACGCCGGGTTCACGAAAGGGCGGACCGGGTTCCGAGTATCACCGCTGCGGGTGGGATTGTAGCTGAGCTGAGGCGTGAAGGGAAAGCCGCCTTGCAGCGCCAGGATGCCGTTTACAGTCCAACCGCCATAGCGCCTGCCGCGTCCGAACGGCAGATGATACGACCCGTTCACGGCGGCCACGTTGCGCACATCGAAGTTGGCAAGTCCGCGGTCGGCGCGCAGATTGAACGGATTGGAAACCAGCGCCGGCTCACCGGCTGAAGTAGTAGCGTTGAGCGAGTCGCCGTCGTCGATGGCCTTGGACCAGGTGTAGACTCCGCGCAGAAACAGGCCCGTGGCAAAGCGCCGCCGCACATCGATCTGGAGCGCATGGTACGAGCTGTCGCCCCAGGAGAAATAGGTCCAGGTGTTTGCCAGTGCCGGATTGGCTTTAGTGGACGTGGGGTAATAATATGTCCCGGCCGGAACCGCCGTTCCGGCAATGCCTGCCGGGAAGCTGCTCGGATAATTAGCGGGGCAGGGTGAAGCCGGACAGACTACTGGAAACGGCTCGTTGGAATCGACGCCGATGATTTCGTGATAGCCGTGCGACCCTATGTAGCCGGCCGTCAAAACCGTGTTTGCGGTTAGTTCCCGCTCAATCCGCAGCGACCAAGAGACCAGCGTGGGAGTTCGCAGTTCCGGCTGCACGCCGCCCGGCACCAGTTTGGCCGCGGAAGGAATGGCGGCACCGGCGGCCAGCGGTAGCGATTTCACCAAAACGTTCGGCAGGCTGTACGTTGGGTTGTAGGGCGCGTTCTGATCGGTGCGGTATCCCAGGGCGTCCTGCAAATCGTTATACATGCCGAAGCCGGCGCGCACCACGGTCCGGCTGGGGTAGCCGAAAGGACTCCAGGCCAGCCCGGCGCGCGGCTGCGGCAGGAACCGGGCGTGGTTCACGGTGAAGACAGAGCTTCCCACGTACGGCTGCGTGTTGATCACGGGGCCGCTGTATGCATAGTTGGAGGCACGGCCAAATACTTCGTTCCAACCGTTGCTGAACTCGTCTCGAAAGCCCAAGGTTAGAGTCAGGCGCGGACTTAGCCGCATGGTGTCTTGGGCGTACCACGCGCCGAACCACGACCGCCAGCCCAGGGGTGTGGGCGCAGGGTCGAAGAGCAGGGTGCCGACGGTTCCCGACAGTAGGGTCTGAAGGCTGGTAAAGGTGGCCTGGCCATACTGGCTGAGGGCCAGAAGTTCGTTCGACCGCAAGCGCTGGAACCACGCGCCCCATTCGAACTGGTGGCGCCCGCGGGTAAGCGAAACGCGATCTTCGTAGGTGAACAGACTGCGCGCCATGCGCAGGTTGCTGCCGTTGTTGCTGCCCGCCAGGCTTAACTGCGCGGTCGGATTGGATGCCGCACTGCCGCCCACCACGGCGGCGCCGATAGGCAGTCCGGCGATGTAACCCGGCAGATCCGCCGCGGGTGTTCCGGGCGTCGGCTCACCGGTAAAGAAGTACCCCGCGCGCGAAAAGCCTGCGCGAAACGTGTTCAGGGAGGACGGCGAAAGCACGTGGGTTTCCTGTACGCTCAACACTTGTTCGCGCAGGCTGTCGATATCCGTGCTGTAAAGGTTGGTGCTGGTGGGGGTGAAGTCGGCGCTGTCGTCGATGGTGTAGACGGCGTTCATGAAATCCCGGCCGGAGAAATTGTGGTCCAGGCGGAACGTGCCGAAATCATCGCGAATAGTCTGCAGCGGGCTATTGAACGCTTCGGAGATGCCGCCGAAGTCGGAAGCGCCGGGCGTGGGCGCGGGCCAAAGCGAGATCAGCGGGGATGCGCCCACAAAGGCCAGGCCGGACGAGGGACATGGGCTCGGAGCGGGACTGACGAGCTTGCACGGCAGATACCCTTGGCGCGCATTGTTGTCCGGCACCAGGTCGACACCGGTCTGCCTGAGATGCTGGCGGAGTCCCTCATAATTGGCGAAGAAGAACGTATGATCCTTGCGGATCGGTCCGCCGACGGCGCCGCCGAACTCGTTGCGCACGAAGCCGGGGGTGGCAGAGCCGTCGAAGAAGTTGCGCGCGTCGAATGCGTTGTTGCGCAGAAACTCGTAAAGGGATCCGTGCAACTGGTTGCCGCCGGACTGGGTGACGATCAGAACCTGCGCGCCGGGATGCTTGCCATATTCCGCGCCGTAGGAATCGCGCAGCACATTGAACTCACGCACGGCATCCACGCCCAGCAACTCCTGGCTGACGCCGCCGGGTTGCATGTTGTTCTCGGCCGCGCCGGTGAATTCGATGCCGTTTAACAGGAAGAGATTCTGCTGGGGCCGGTTGCCCCCCACGGCGAAGTTGTTGCCGGAAGTCGAGTTGGAAACGCCCACGCCGCCGGTTTTGGCCGATGTGAAATTGACGACGCCGGGATTCAAGGTCAGAAGCTCGTCGTAACTGCGTCCGTTGAGCGGCAGGTCTTTCACCGGGCGCTCGCCGACCAGGCCGGATATATCGGCGTTGGTGACGCCGACCAAAGGCGCGTCGCCGGTCACGGTTACCTGTTGGCTCGATTCGCCAACCCTTAGCCGCATCTCGACGAAGGCGCTCTGGCCTACTACCAGATGAACACCGCTGCGGACCTCTGCCGTGAATCCAGGTTTCGTACAATCAATCTCGTATGGACCGACCGGCAAGGCGATGAATTGAAAGCGTCCCTCCGGATCGGTCATGGTCTTCCGGACTTCGCCTCGATCCAGGTTCCTCGCCGTGATTGCCGCGGCCGCAACCACGGCGCCGGATTCATCGGCGACGGTCCCCGCGAGGACCGCGGATACCTGCGCCGGCAGTGAGGTGCAACAGAAATAGAGAACGGATAGGCCTGCGAGCTTCTTGAATCGCATATGGGATGGGGAGCGGTTGTCCCGTAAAGATTTCAGTGTATCGTAAAAAAGACAAGGAGGGTCAGGCCAGTTCGAAGAGCACCTGTCCAGCCTTAACCGCTTCGCCGGCCGCCACGTGTACGATCTTCACCACGCCATCCATGGCCGGCTTGACGTGATTCTCCATCTTCATGGCCTCGATCACGATCAGGGATTGATTCCGGGTGACAGGCAGCCCCGCGGACGCTGTCACGGCGATGACCATGCCCGTGATGGGGCTGCGGCAGATATAATCCTCCGGCGTCCTGCGCTGCGCGCGGATGGGTAGCACCGGGATGGCGATCTGCGGTCCATTCCCGGCGTCCGGAACGCCGGTTGGCTCGGCGGATGGTTCCGTCAGATCGGGCGTCCATCTGGCGAGAGGCGCACCCAAGCTGTGCGATCCCCGAATGGCCGCGCGTCCCTGGCGCGCCCACAGACTGGCATGGTCTCCCACGGCTGCGGCCGCGGCCCGGGGTGTTTCTTCTTCGGTAGACATGTTGGCGCTATAACGGGATCAACCCGTGTTTTTTTTGCGGGCGCCAGTCGCGTTTAGCGGCCAACGCCTCCAGGGCCTCGGCCACGTGCAGGCGTGTCTGGGCCGGTTCGATCACGTCATCCACGAGGCGCTGGCCGGCCGCCGCGTAAGGTGTCGCAAATGTGTCCGAGAACTGCTTCACGAGCTCCTGCCGCTTGGAGCCGTTGTCCTGCGCGGCGGCCAGTTCGCGCCGGTAGAGCACTTCCACGGCGGCCTCCGACCCCATGACGGCGATCTCGGCCGAGGGCCAAGCCAGAATGCAATCCGCGCCCAGGTCCTTGGAGCACATGGCGATGTACCCGCCGCCGTAGGCCTTGCGCAGAATCACGGTAATTTTGGGAACGGTCGCGGCGGCATAAGCGAATAACAGCTTGGCTCCGTGGCGGATAATTCCGCCATATTCCTGGTCGACACCCGGCAGAAATCCCGGGATGTCGACGAATGTGATTAACGGAATATTAAAGGCGTTGCAGAATCGCACGAACCGTGCGGCTTTATCGGAACCATCGATATCCAGCGCGCCCGCCATGACCGACGGCTGATTGGCGATCACGCCCACCGGCCGGCCGCGGACCCTTCCGAAGCCGATCACGATATTCTTTGCGAACTCGGCTTGTACTTCCAGGAAATCGGCGCGATCCACCACGCGCTTCACGATCTCGGTCACGTCGTAGGCGATCCTGGGATCGGCGGGAATGATCTCGTTCAGCTCGTCATCGTCGCGCGGCGTGCTTCCGGGGTCCAGATGGCGCGGCTCTTCGAGATTATTGCAGGGCAGGAACGAGAGCAGCCGCTGGCAGATCTTGACGGCTTCCGCGTCGTTCTCCGCGACGAAATGCACCACGCCGGATTTATTCATTTGCGCCCGCGGCCCGCCGAGTTCTTCGGCCGATACGATTTCACCGGTCACCTGCTTGATGACCGCGGGACCAGTGATGAACATCTGCGCGTCGCGAGTCTGGATGATGAAGTCGGTGAGCGCCGGGCTATAGGCGGCGCCGCCCGCGCACGGCCCGCAGATCAGAGAAATCTGCGGCACCACGCCGGAGAGCATCACATTCTGGTAAAAGATACGGGCATATCCCGACAGGCTGCCGACGCCTTCCTGGACGCGCGCGCCGCCGGAATCGTTGATGAAGATGAATGGCGAGCCGGTCTTTAGGGAAGCCTTCATGGTGTCGGCGATTTTGCGGGCATGCACCTCGCCCGCCGAACCGCCCGCGACGGTGAAGTCCTGGCTGGCAACGTGCACCAGGCGGCCATCGATACGGCCCCTGCCGGTGACCACGCCGTCCGCCGGCAAATCTTTGCCATCCATGCCGAAGAGCCGGGCGTTGTGCATGGCGAACAGACCCGCCTCCCGGAACGATCGGCGATCCAGCAACAAGGCGAGGCGTTCGCGCGCTGTCAGCTTTCCGGAACTGTGCTGCTTTTCGAGACGATCGGCGCCGCCGCCGAGCTGCAGGCGTTCCTTGACACGCCCGAGCTCGCGAATCCGTTCCTTGGTCAGGGCTTCCATAGGGGGTATCCGACACCCCATTGTAGCCCTTTTCGGATGTGCGTATCCGGTATCGGCCGTGACGCCGCCGGGGCGGCCGATTCCTCCAGCGGCCGGCCGGCCACTGCTATCCACCGGCCATGCCGATATTACATAAGTCTTACAAAACTCTCAAAGGCCGGGTGTTAGCTTAAAATCATCGTGCCCACCGTAATCGCTCAGAGTACCCATAGCCCGGAGTTGATCGAGTTTCCAAGCACCAAGCAGCCTTTGAACTGGCCCACCACCCTGGTGCTGGTCCTGCTGCACATTGGCGCTATTGCCGCTTTGTTTATGTTCAGTTGGGTGAATCTGGCGGTGATGCTGTTCCTGTTGTGGTTCGCCACCGGCCTGGGGATCAGCATGGGCTATCACCGGCTGCATACCCACAGGTCGTATCAGGTGCCGCTGGCGCTGGAGTATTTGTTTGCGATGTGCGGCGCCATGACGTTCGAAGGCGGCCCGATCTTTTGGGTGGCCACCCACCGTATCCACCATCAGAAATCCGACATGCCCGGCGATCCGCACTCGCCGCGGGAGGGCGGCTGGTGGGCGCACGTGGGTTGGATTCTGCTGGGCGAAGCCAAGCACAACAACACCAAATTGATGTCCAAATACGCCCCCGACCTGGCCAAGCACCGGTTCTACATCTGGCTGAACGATTACCACTGGGTTCCGAACGTGGTGCTGGGGGGAGTGCTATTCGCGATCGGCGGTCTCTCGATGTTCCTGTGGGGCGTCTGCCTGCGGACAGTGATCGGTCTGCACGCGACCTGGCTGGTGAACTCCGCTACGCACATGTGGGGCTACCGCCGGTTCGACACGCGCGACGATTCACGCAACTCGTGGTGGGTAGCGCTGATTACGTTCGGCGAGGGCTGGCACAACAATCACCACGCGCATCCGACATCGGCGCGGCACGGGCTGGCCTGGTACGAATTCGATTTCTCCTGGATCCAAATCCAGATTCTGCGGTTCTTGGGTGTAGCCAAGGGCGTGAAAGTGGCCAGAGTCACCAGCGTGCTGGCCGACCGCGACGCAGCATAGCCCACCCGGTTACTTCTTCTTCCCTTGAGCGGCCACCGCTTCCATGGCCGCCTTCACTTTGTCGGGATCGCCCAGGTAGTAGCTGCGCACCGGCTTCAGGTCGTCTGCGAGCTCATAGACCAGCGGCATCCCGGTGGGGATGTTCAGGCCCACGATAGCATCCTCCGGCACATTGTCCAGATACTTCACCAGAGCCCGCAGGCTGTTGCCGTGCGCCGCGATCAGCACGCGCCGGCCGGCACGCACCGAGGGTGCAATGGTGGTGTGCCAGTAGGGCAGGAACCGGTTTACGGTGTCTTTCAAGCACTCGGTCAGGGGCAATTCCTGGGCGGTCAGGTCTGCATAGCGCGGATCGCGGCCGGGATAGCGTTCGTCATCCGGGGTCAGGGGCGGCGGCGGCACGTCGTAGCTGCGGCGCCAGATCTTCACCTGGTCTTCTCCAAATTTGGCGGCCGTCTCGGATTTGTTCAGACCTTGCAGCGCGCCGTAGTGGCGCTCGTTCAAGCGCCACGAACGGTGCACCGGAATCCACATCAGGTCCAGTTCGTCGAGGGTCATCCACAACGTCCGGATGGCGCGCTTCAGCAGCGAGGTGTAGGCCACATCGAAAGCCAAGCCTTCCGCTTTCAACACCGCGCCGGCTTCTTGGGCCTCCTGGCGGCCCTTTTCGGAAAGATCCACATCGGTCCAACCGGTGAAGCGGTTCTCTCTGTTCCAGGTGCTCTCGCCGTGGCGCAGCAATACAAGTTTGTGCATGTGGGGATGCTCCTAGCGGCGGAACGCTTTCCGTCCGGCAAACTGAGCGGCGCCGCCCAGGCGCTCTTCGATGCGCAGCAACTGATTGTACTTGGCGATGCGATCCGTGCGGCTGGCGGATCCGGTCTTGATCTGGCCCGCGTTGGTGGCCACCACCAGGTCCGCGATGAAGGGGTCTTCGGTCTCGCCCGAGCGGTGCGAAACCACCGCCGTGTAATTCGCCACCGAGGCCATGTGCATGGCTTCCAGGGTCTCGGTGACGGATCCGATCTGGTTCAGCTTGATCAGAATCGAGTTGGCGATGCCGCGCTCGATGCCGCGCTTGAAGATGGCGGGATTGGTGACGAAGATATCGTCGCCCACCAGTTGAATCCTGCCGCCCAATGCATCCGTGAGCGCCTTCCAGCCGTCCCAATCTTCTTCCGACATGCCGTCTTCGATTGACACGATGGCCGGGTATTGGCGCACCCAATCGGCCCAGAATTCCACCATCTGCTCGGAATTCCGCTGGCTGTTGTCGGATTTCTTGAAAATGTACTTGCCGTCCTGGAAGAACTCGCTGGAGGCGGGATCCAGGCAGATGCCCACCTGCTCGCCGGGCTTGTATCCGGCCTGGGAGATGCCTTCCAGCAGGCACTCCAGCGCCTCTACATTGGATTTCAGGTTAGGCGCGAAGCCGCCTTCATCGCCCACGGCGGTGGAATAGCCGCGCTTCTTCAGCACCTTCTTGAGCGTGTGAAAGACCTCCACGCCCATGCGCAGGGCTTCGGAGAACTTCGCGGCGCCGAAAGGCGCGATCATGAACTCCTGCACGTCGACGGAGTTGTCCGCGTGCGCGCCGCCGTTCAACACGTTCATCATGGGTACGGGGAGCACGCGCGCGCCGGCGCCGCCCAAATACCGGAACAAGGGAGTATGCTGCGCGGCGGCCGCCGCGCGCGCCGCGGCCATGGAAACGGCCAGAATAGCGTTGGCGCCCAGGCGGCCCTTGTTGGGCGTGCCGTCGAGCTCGATCATCAAATGATCGATCTCGGCCTGCTGCGCGGCGTCCTTGCCATGCAGACTCTGAGCGATCTCGCCATTGACATGGCTGACCGCCGCTTGCGTGCCCTTGCCCAAATAGCGCGATTTGTCGCCGTCGCGCAGTTCCACGGCTTCGTGCTCTCCAGTAGAAGCACCGGAGGGCACAGCCGCCCTTCCCATGCTGCCATCGGCCAGGTAAACATCTGCTTCCACCGTGGGGTTGCCCCGTGAATCCAGGATTTCCCGGCCCGTAACTCGAACGATAGTTGTCATAATCCTTGAAAATATAAGGTAGCAGACGGCTGGCGGGCGCGACGTAGCCTCTAAGTAGTACGCGGCTTTCGTCCCGCAACCAGCGCCGGCGCGACGGCCCACACCAGGGTCCCTGCCAGCAGGGCGATCAGGATGCTCCCCTGAACGCGCAGGGAAGCGGCGGGCTGCGAGATCAGGTCCGCGCCCTTCCCGAGCAGTGACAGAGTCCAGGCAGCCAGCAGATAGGCCAGGTAGTTCCGGCGGGCGACGTATTTGACGAACAGCACCGCGGCGGCCAGATACATAAGCCGGATGCCGTAATAGAGCAGGAACTCGCCGGCCGTGTGAACTGTCCCGGGAATCAGGCCGGCGGCTGCCACCAACCCCGCCAGGATAGCGGCGCCAGGCCAGCGTTCCAGACGCTCGACAAGATACGCGATCAAGACCAGCAGCGCCAGCCAGTAGAGAGTCTCCTGGCAGGCTGAGGCGATTCCGGAAACCGACGGTGCAAGCGTGGCAAAAGCGGCCTGCGCGCCGGCCGAGAGCAGCGCCTGCGGATGAAACCGGCCGATCAGCAGCCAGTGCACGCGATCCAGCCCGATTATCCCTACGGCGGCCAGTCCGGCGGCGATCACGGCATCCAGCCCTCCTACGCGCCGGTTTGCCGGGCGAAATACGGCCGTAGCATCCGGGCGGAGCGCCAGGATGAGCGCGGCGCAGCATGCCAGCCCAATGAACAGCGCCACCGCCGCAATGAACAATCCAACACCCATGGTGGCCTCGAACGATTCCAAGGCAAAAGTAGTGGGATATTGGCTGAAGAGGAGCGGAAAAGTCAGAGCCATGCCGCACAGCGTAATCAACCCTAGCGGCAGCGCGATCCACAATGCGCGGCTCCAGCGCAGAGTGCGCTGGCGGGTACGCTCGATCAACAGCCAGATACCGAACACCAGCACGCCGGCGGTCACCCCAATTCGCAGCAGCAGCAGCACGTAGGAGAGCGCATTGCGCTGTTCGCGGGCGCGCTCGAAGGTTTCGGGCAGCTTCCAGAACGGGCTCGATGATGCCACGCGGTCGCCCGCCACCGTCACACGGATACGGAAACGCGCCGCGTCCAGATTGCGCGGATCGCCGGGCCGGGCTTCGAAGACTAGCGAGTGGTCCCGGCGCGCCTTCTTCTTCTCTGAACTGCTCTCTTTGAGATCGAATCCCTCGAGCGAGGGCAGGCCGGGCGTATGCGACACCAGGTCGCGGGCCGCATCCGGGGACAGATCGGCGCCGGCCTGGTCTTCAGGGAAGATATGGTCGAATTCAATGACGCGGCCGTCTTCCGGGTCGATGGAAATCTGCATCTCCTCGCGCTGCAGCGGCTTGAAGAAACGGACGCGCCACGCATGCAGGGGCACCAGGCGGTGAAACGCATTGGCCACGTAAGCGATATCGCGGCGCTCGACGAAGTATTTGCCGGCCAGGCGCGCATCGGTATCGTCCCACTCGGTGACCGGCGAGACCGCGCTGCGATAGCCCGCTGGATTGAATCCCACGCGCGGCGCGAACGCCGTGGCCGCGGCCTGGGCGCGCGCGGCATCCAGCGCGAAGTGCGGTTCGCCGCCAAAATCCTGGACGTGCGTCGCGGCCAGCGCTACGGCGACTGCTATGACAACACCCAGAGCAGCCAGGCGGCGCTGCGCTGACCAGGGGGCGTAGGGCAGACTTTCATTTGACAGGGCCAGAGGCTCGACGACGGGCGCTTCGGGCGGCGCTTCCACAGGCGCCGGCTGCGCGACCGTCACAAACCCGCCGTGGCGCAGATAGGCCAGCCCCGCGATCACTGCCGGCAGCACCATAATGCCTGCGCAGGCCGCTCCGGAGAGAACGAAATAGGGATGATGCGAGCGCACCAGCAGCAGCGCCGAGTACATCGCGTCCACGGAGTAATGCCACACCAGCGTCGGCAGGATGCCCCAGCGCAGCATGATCAAGCCCAGTGCGACGCCGCCAATCCCCACCTCTACGCCGCGGATCCAGAACGGCTGCTGCGGGTAGCCCGCGTGCCCGAAACCCCAGATGAACGCCGCCAGCACCACCGCGAGGGGCACGTACCGCAGCAGTTTCGACAGGAAGGGAATGGCAAACATGCGGAACAGGAACTCTTCGGAGACGGCCGGCAGGAATCCGGTGAGCAGCACGAAAAGCCAGGGCAGGCGCGTATTCAGCAGATCGTCGTAAGGCACGTCGGCGGGCGACCAGGCGCCGAATCGATACGCCACCATGTAGAAAGCTGTCTGGTATGCGACGAAGATGCCCGCCAGCGTGATCCCCAGGATCGTGCCGATAAAGAACTGTTTGCTGCGCAGGCCGCGCGTGCTGAAGATCATGCCCGGCGGAAGCAGCGCGCGGTAACGCTCGCGATAGAGCGGCTCGGCGCCGGCCGTGAGAGCGAAGAGCAATCCGCCGGCTCCCAGGGCGCCGGTGAGATCGCGCAGAAACTGCTGCGCCAGGAAGCTGGCATAGGAATCCGTAGTGGGATAGGAAAACTCCGCCAGCGGGTGCGCGTTCCAATTTGCCAGGAAGTAGAGCAACGCTCCCGTGCCGCCCACCGCCGCGGCCAGCCGCCAGCGAACGTCGCGGGCGCGCACGCGCTGCAGAATCGTGACCAGCAGGCCGGCCGCCAGCAGCATCATGCATCCGGCATCCACGGTTTCGGCGGTGACATTGCGCGACCGCAGCTCCTGGTACGCGCGCTGCCACGTTTCGGGGACCTTCAGGTATTCCCGGTATGCGCCCACTTCGCTGCCGAGCACCGTCACCTGGAAGCGGTAGCTGGGGTCGTTCGCGTCCGAACCATGGCTGGCGTCCCAGATGGCGAAGCCGTGCTCTTTCCAGGTGAACGTATGGTCCGTGCGCGCCGGGCGGATCACGCTGGATCCCTCCACAAAATCGAGCCCCGCCGGGTCGCGGTTAAGGGTGTCTCTCAGGAACCGCTCAGCCGCGAGGCGCGCCTGATCGGCCGGCAGGCTGGGTCGCGCGGCGGCTTCGGGAATCTCGTGCTCGAAGCCGGCAAACTCTCCCGCGGTGGTGATGTCCACGCGGAACTCTTCCTTCTGCAGCGGGCGGAACCAGCGCCAGGACCATCGCCACAGGCGCACCCGCGTGCTCATCAGGCGGTTGGCTTTCTCCAGGCCAAGTTCGCGCTCCAGGAACGTTTTGGCGGTGTCGTCGTAACTAAAGCGCGACGCCAGGCGATAGCCGTCCACGCGCAGCCCCTGCGCCGCGAGAAACCTTTCGGCCAGCGTACGGGCCTGCTCGCGGGTCACCCGAAAATCGATGGAGGCTTCCGGAAATGCGCGGTAGAAATAGCGCGCGGAGAACCAGACGGTGGCTGCCAGGAGCAGGCAGCAGGTGGCCAGGAAGCGGTAGTCGGAACGGCGCAGGCGTTCGGGCATGACGCGAACAACAAGGATACCGCGCAACACCCGGTCCCAAACCAGTTCGCCTAACACGCGTCGTATCTGAAATGAAGCAATTAGCCGTTGCGCTCCCCATTTTCCTCTTCCTCCTGCCACTGCGGGGAGCGGAATCCGAGCCGCGCTGGGTGGTGTTGAATCACTCGGCGCACCAGGCCCTCCAAGCCAAGGACTACGCCAAGCTGCGAGATACCCTTCTCGAACTACGTCCACTCCTGCCCGGCAATCCCCGCATCCTTTACAACCTTGCAGCCGCCGAGGCGCGACTCGGCCATGCGGAAGCTGCGCTCACTGAGTTGCAGTCTCTGGCCGCCGCGGGGCTGGTCTACGATTTCAACGCGGATGACGATTTTGCCTCGCTGCGCGGATCGCCGCAGTTCGCCGCGCTCCTGTTGCGGGTGGCGCAAAACCGAAAACCCTTCGGCAGCGCCGCGGCAGTGTCCTCTCTCCCGGAACCCGACCTGCTGCCGGAAGACATCGCCTACGATCCCAAGACGCGCCGTTTTCTGATCGGCAGCGTCACCCAGGCGAAGATCGTGGCGCAGGATGGCGCCGTCTTCGCGAAAACAGACTGGCCTGTGATGGCCTTGCGCGTGGACCCGCGGCGCCGCATTCTCTGGGCGGCCACGGGTTGGATCGGCAATTGCCTCCGGTGCAACCCGGCCGATAAGGACAAGACGGCGCTGATTGCCTTCCGCCTCGATTCGGGAGAGCTGCTGCGGCGTGTCGATGCTCCGGTGAAAGGCCTGCTTGGCGACATGACCATAAGCCGCGCCGGCGATCTCTACGTTTCGGAGGGAACCTATGGAGCGGTCCTCCGCCTGAAAGCCAGCTCCACCGCCATGGAGCGGCTGGACGCGCCTGGCGAGTTCCGGTCCCCTCAGACTCCCGCGCTTTCGGCCGATGAGCGGACGCTCTACGTGGCCGACTATGTGCGCGGCATCGCGGCCATGGACCTGAAGACGCGCGCAGTCCGGTGGCTGCAACCCGCCCCCAATGTCATTGCCAGCGGCATCGACGGGTTCTATCGCTACCGCGACTCGTTTCTGGCCGTCCAAAACGGAGTCAGCCCCGAGCGGATCGTCCGTTTCTCCCAGGATTTGCAAAAGCAGGAAATACTTGAAGCCAACACGCCCGGCCTTGGCGAGCCCACCCATGGCACGCTGATTGGCGGCACGTTCTACTTCATCGCCAATACCGGCTGGAATGCATACGACGATAACGGCCAGAAGAAGGACAGCGGTCGTGTGGAGTCGCAGATTCGCAAGATCGTGCTGCGAAAGTGAGCGTTCCGCGCCGTTGCCTTCATTTGATAATCTAATAGTTAGTGGCAGACGACAATCAGGAACAGAACGTGTCGGGCGTCGAGGATCAGTCTCTGGCAACCCCCGAGGCCCAGATCGCAGCTCTAACGGCCGAACGCGACCAGCTTGCCGCGGAGAAGGCCGACTTGCAGGACCGCCTGTTGCGGGTACTGGCCGATTTCGACAATTTCCGCCGCCGCGCGGCGCGCGACCGCTCGGAATACGTGCAGTACGCGGCCATGGAAATGGTGCGGGACCTGATCCCGATATTGGAAGACTTCCAGCGCGCCATGAAGGTTGAGACCGCCGACAAGGACTACGCCAAGGGCATTGGACTGATCGAACAGCGCCTCTTCGAAACCCTCAAGAAGGCCGGGCTGGAACCCATCGAAGCCGCCGGGAAGCCCTTTGATCCGAACCTGCATCAGGCTGTCGATCGCGTGCAGTCGGAAGACCTGCCCGATCAGACGGTTCTCGAAGAATATCAAAGCGGCTATAATTTCAAAGGAAAGCTTTTGCGGCCAACCATGGTGAAGGTCGCCGTAAAGCCCTAGCGCGCCCCTAGCTCCCCGTGACGAAAAGAGATTATTACGAAGTCCTCGGTATTGCCCGCAATGCGGACGACGGCCAGATCAAGTCCGCCTACCGGAAGCTGGCGTTGCAGTATCACCCCGACCGCAATCCCGACAGTCCGGACGCCGAGGAGAAGTTCAAGGAAGCGGCCGAAGCCTACAGTGTTCTGAGCGATCCGCAGAAGCGCGCCGCCTATGACCGGTACGGGCATGCCGGCGTACAAAGTTCCGCCGCGCAGGGCTTCGACCCCAATGCGTTTTCGGATTTCAGCGATATCCTGGGCGATTTCTTCGGGTTCAGCGATTTGTTCGGGGGGGGCCGGAGCCGCCGCAGCCGGGCGCAGCGCGGCGAGGATCTCCGCTACGACCTGGAAATCGGCTTCGAAGACGCGGTATTCGGCCTGACCGCCGAGATCCAGGCTCCCCGCATGGAGGCTTGCGACCGTTGCCGGGCCACGGGCGCCGAACCCGGCAGTGGATCAACTACCTGCCCCACCTGCAATGGCAAGGGCCAGATTTTGTACCAGCAGAGTTTCCTGTCGGTGCGGCGAACGTGCCATACGTGCGGCGGCAGCGGGCAGATTGTGCGGAGTCCATGCCGGCAGTGCCATGGCCAGGGATATCGCCAGGTAGTGCGCAAGCTCAAGGTGAATATTCCCGCGGGTGTGGACGACGGCAATCGCTTGCGCTTGGCACTGGAAGGCCAGCCTGGCGCTAACGGCGGGCCGCCCGGCGACCTTTATGTCGTGCTGAAGGTGAAAGAGCACGCGTTTTTCGAGCGCCAGGGGAACGATCTGCACTGCACTATTCCGGTGAACATAGGGCAGGCGGCGCTGGGGGCGGAGATCGAAGTGCCCACCATGGAGGAGCCGTATCGCCTCAAGATCCCGGAGGGAACCCAAAACGGCGCTCAATTCCGCCTCCGCCACCAGGGCGTGCCGTCGGTCAATGGCGGCGCGCGCGGCGATCTCTACGTACACGTCGACGTGCACGTGCCCACCAAGCTGACCCGGGACCAGCGCAAGCTGCTGGAACAATTGCGCGAGACGCTGCCCGTGGAGAATCACCCGGCGGAAAAGAGCCTGCTCGGAAAAGTCAAAGACTACTTCATGTAGGATCTTCGTCCACAGAGGCCAGGGGCTTTTTGTGCTTGATCCTTTGCCGGTCGGACTTGGGCACGATCACTTTCGACGAAGGAACCGTGCCGACCCGTTCACGCGCCAGTTTGCGCACCTCTTTTTTCATGTCGAACGGCTGCTTCGTGCGGGGCATCGGTGCGCAGTACTCCGCTTCGAGTATATCTCGGCGAGACGGAGTTAAACCAAAGGTATTAGTTCTCACGTCGCGCAGCGGTACTGCAAATCGAAAGTTATCACGCACTTAACGCAATTTATGCGGCCCGCGGACACCTCAATAGGGGAACTACCTTAACCTAAAGTAACCTTCCGTACTGTTGCCCCTCCAGCACTTGTGATGTACCATTATTTGACTGGCATGCCGAAGATCAACGCTAACGGGGTTAATTTGCATTACATCAGTATCGGCATGGGCCCCGATATTGTCATGCTGCACGGGTTCCTGGGCAACCTGGCCGTATGGCATCTCTATATGGCGCCCATCCTGCGGCGTGAATACCGGGTCACAACTTATGATTTGAGGGGTCATGGTTACAGTGACGTGACACCCACCGGCTACACTGTGGCCGATATGGCCGAGGATCTGCGCTGTTTCCTGGATGAAATGGGCATTGAAAAGCCTATTCTGGTGGGTCACAGCTTTGGCGCGGACATCGCCATGTACTTCAGCCTGCTATATCCTGAACGTGTTACTAAGCTGTTGGCCCTGGAACCTGGTTTGGCAGCTCTGGTGCACCTGCGCAACGACAAAGATTGGATCGGGTGGGCCGCTTGGGTGGCCAAACTGGAAGAAGCTGGCATACATGTTCCCGAAGACAAGCGCACGGATGCCGAATACCTGTTGCAACTCAGTCTCGAAACCCCCAAGTTCTACGGTCCGGCGCGCGGGTTGCCGCGCAATCGCGAGCCCTTGCTGCACCTGATCCGGAACACAACTCTGCTGAAGGACTATGAAGTAGTCGGAGCCATGACGCTGGATGCGGTGCGCACCATCCGAACTCCCACACTGCTGGTGTACGGACGCAACTCCCACTTCATCAGCTCGTACGACTACCTGCACACGGCTCTGCCCAACTGTAAACCGGTGCTGCTGCCAGGCGGGGAACACTTCGGCCCGCTGGAACAGCCCGAGCTGTTGACCGAGCACATTATGCAGTTCCTGAAGAAGCCGGCTCCTGTCGCCAATATGTCCCAGGTCCCCCTCGCCGAGGAACACGGCTTCGAAGCGGCGCTATAGGATTCGCGGCGCCAGGGAACTCCTGAATCGGCTAATGCATTCGGCCGCATTTGCCGATAAGGTGAGGTGGAGACTATACCATCCATTATCGCCATCGTGCGAGATGCCGACGCCCTGGAAATCATTCAAGCCACGCTCACGGCCGAAGGAATACATGTGCGGGGGGCCGGCGATGCCGAAGAAGGTTGGCAACTGATCCGTCAGTCAAATGCCGACGTCATTCTGGTGGAAGAGGCGGTGACAAACGGGACGAGGCTGCTGGAGCGTATCGCGGAGCAGGATCCGCGCGCGCAGGTGCTGCTGCTTATCGACGAATACACGGCGGAATCGGCTGTTGACGGCATCAGGCAAGGCGCATGTGGCTGCCTGAGCAAACCGCTTTCGGCTGAGGCATTACACGCGAAGATCGCCGAGGTGCTGGACGAGGCACGCCTGCGCCGCGAGACACAGGCACTCGACGAACGTCTGTTGGAGAACTGCCGGTTCCACGGCATGGTCGGCCGCAGTCCGCGGATGCGGGAGACATTTGCACGGATTCGGCGGGTGGCGCCGCATTACCGCGTCGCCCTGATCAGCGGCGCAACCGGCACAGGAAAAGAACTCGTGGCGCAGGCGCTACACGCGCTCAGTCCCGTGGCCAACCGGCGATTCGTCGTCTGCAACTGCTCCGCGATCGTAGAGACCTTATTCGAGAGCGAACTGTTCGGTCATGTGAGGGGCGCCTTCACGGGCGCCGCGCAGGATCGCGTGGGTCTGTTCGAATACGCGCAAGGCGGCACGGTATTTCTGGATGAAATTGCCGACATGCCGACGTCCACGCAGAGCAAGCTGTTGCGTGTGGTCCAGAATCAGGAATTGCAGCGGGTCGGCTCATCGGAGGCGCGCAAGGTGGACGTGCGGGTGATAGCGGCGACCAATCGCGACATGCGCTCGCTGGTGGCTGATAACCTGTTCCGCGAGGATCTCTATTACCGGCTTTCCATGGTGGAGCTGACGCTGCCGCCGCTGGCGGAGCGCAAAGAGGATCTGCCGCTGTTGCAGCGTCACTTCGTGGAGCGCTTCGCGGACAGCTACGGCAAGCGTATTGGCGGCATTTCGCGGCGAGCCCAGACGATCCTCTCTGGTCACAACTGGCCAGGCAACATACGCGAGCTGGAAAACGTCCTGGGGCACGCCTGCATGCTGACCGAGACCGAATTCATCGACGTACGCGACCTGCCCGAGTATCTGCGGGACCCGGCAACCGGCGGAGCGGGCCACGAGGCAGAGCTGGTGTGCCTGGCGGACCTGGAGCGCCGCTACACACGGCACGTGCTGGAGCGGGTGGGTGGCAACAAACTTCATGCGGCGCAGATCCTGGGGATCAGCCGGGCAACGCTATATCGCATTCTGCGTGACGGCACGAGCGTGCCGGACAAAGCCTGGATCGGCCCATGGGGGCAGGCCGGTGCGCCTGCGCGCCTGCGCATCCAGTAGCGCCTCAGCGTTTGGTCAGGTTCTCAAAAAGATATAGCCCGCTCTTGCCCGCCACTACGAAATCTAAATCGCCGTCGCCATCCAGATCCGCCACCGGAATCTGCATGCCTCCGCCGGTGCGCGTGCTGTAGTCCACCACGTGCTTGACCCATTCGATGGTCTTGCCGCCATCCAGCCGCATGAACTCGTACCAATAAACGCCCAGCGGCTCGCGCTCGCCGGGGTCGTGTCCATTGTGGGCCATGTAGCGTTTGCCGGTGAGCAGGTCCAGTTGGCCGTCGCCGTTCAAATCCACCAGCGTCAGCGCGTGCGCCTGCGACCAGCTTTCGTCGATCATGTGTTTGGTCCACTGGCCGCCAGGCCCCTGTTCCAGCCAGAGAATACCGTAATTGTGCGCCATAGAGGTGACGATGTCGGGCCGTCCGTCTCCGTTCACGTCATAGACGTAAATGAAACCGGTGTCTCCCAGGTCGAAATCGGGGTGCCATTTCCAGGTCCCGGTGCGCGGATCCGGCGGCGCTTCGAACCACCCCTTGGGGGTGATGATGTCGTTCCGGCCATCGCCGTTCACGTCGCCCGCGCCGATACCGTGTCCCCAGCTCTTGGGACTGACCACATGCTTCACGAACTGCCCGCTCCGCGCTTCATACCAGGCCAGCGGCATGTTGGTATCGCCGAATTCGGGCAGCACCTCCCGGGCCTTGCCGTCGTTATCCAGGTCCACCAGAAAAGCGAACTCCACCGGTGAGCCGGTCTCGATCATGTGCTCCTTCCACTCGCCGCCGCTCCGGCCCGGGTTCTCGCTCCAGAACAGCCTGTGCGCGAACCAGGAGCAGCTTACGATATCGATCCGTCCATCGCCATTTACATCCAGAGGCAGGTCGCTGAAATTGTCGATGTAGTTGTTGGTGTAGGGAAGCGAGCGGAATTTGTGCTTGACCCAGCGCGGGCCTTCGTACCAATTCTCACCGGAGACGATGTCAGGCTTGCCGTCGCCGTTGATGTCGGCGATGGCGCAGCTTTCGTTGGCGCCCAGATCCAGCGTATGTTTCTCGAAGGGGATGTCGGCGGGCCGGTTCGCTGTCCAGGCCAGCGCGGCGGCGAGCAGCAGGCATACGGCCACGGCGGTACGGGTCATGCGGATGATTGTAACGCTGGGGAGTATGCTGTAGAGATGATGCGATGGCTTGGCTTTCTACTCTTGGCGGTGATCTGCCTGGGGCAGGATCCGGTGGACCCCTGGGCCAAGGGCGAACTGATGGAACCCGCGGCGCTGGCGGCGGAACTTCACTCCTCGAAGCCCCCCGTCATTTTGTGCACCGCGTTTACGGCGCTGTACCGGAGCAAGCGTCTTCCGCATGCCCTCGAGGCCGGACCCGCATTCAAACCGGAAGGCATCGCGCTGCTCAAGAAGGCGGTGGAGAACCTGCCCAAAGACGCGGATCTGGTCCTCTACTGCGGTTGCTGCCCGATGGTGAAGTGCCCCAACATCCGGCCAGCGTACCGCGTGCTGCGCGAACTGGGCTTCCAGCACGTGCGCGTGCTGAACATCGAGACGAACATGCACGAAAACTGGTTCAACAAGGGCTATCCGGCTGAAAGCGGCAGCCCGCGTTCTTAGACTGCCTGCCGCCGCGTTTTGAGCATCCGCCACACCAGGTACAGTGCAACCAGCACGGCTATTGCACAGGCCGCCAGGACCATATGGTGATGAATCCTCTCGGAGACCGCCTGCCACCGGTTTCCCAGGAAGTAGCCGAGCGACATAAACGTGCTGGCCCACAAAAACGCGCCCAGATAGGCGAACAACGCGAAAATATGGAGTTCCACGGACGAGACTCCCGCCGCGTAGGCCGTCAGATGGCGGACGCCCGGCACGAAATAGCCAAACGTCAGGCTCCAGTGGCCCACCCGCTCGAAGAACCGGTGAGCCTTGGCCAGGCGCTCCTCCGTGAGATGCACGTATTTGCCAAAACGATGGATGAGCGCCAGACCGAATGTCCGGCCGAGCGCGTAACTTAAGGTGATGCCGCAGATGGTGCCCGCCAGCACCGTGGCAAACGCGGGTACCGGCTTCAGATGATGCGAGAAGATCAGGTAGCCGGTGAAAGTGAGCAGCGTCTCATCGGGCACGGGCAGCCCGACGATTCCCAGCATCAGCAGGCAGAAGATCGCGGGATAACCATAGTGCGAGATCCAGTCGAGGACGTAATGTTCCATGAGGGCTGGGGGCGCCCGCCTAAATGACCAGCGTCGCAACTTCCACTTGCGAGCGGTTGCCCTCGACCACCACCAGGCCGGATTCGGTCACGTGGTGATGACGCCGGTCCTGGTCCAGATCGTATCCAATGCAGGCGTCCGCCGGCACGCGCACATTCTTGTCGAGAATAGCCCGGCGCACGCGCGCACGGCGCCCGATGTCGCAGTTGTCGAGTATCAGGCAGTCCTCCACCAGCGCGCCTGCGTGCACTCTGACGCCGCGGAACAAGACAGAATTCTTGACTGCGCCGCCCGAGAGGATGCATCCGCCCGAGACGATGGAATCAATCGCCTCCCCGCGGCGGTTCTCGTCATCAAATGTAAACTTGGCGGGCGGCTCCGGATAGCTGGCGGTACGCAGGGGCCATTTCCGGTTGTAGAGATTGAGCGCCGGCTTCACGGTACGCAGATCCATGTTCGCGTCGTAAAACGCCTCGATGGTGCCGACGTCGCGCCAGTATGCGGCGCCATCGGCTGCTTCGCCGGGGATACGGTTGCTTTGGAAATCGTAGGCGAAAACCTCCGCCTTGCCGGCCAGCTTCGGCATGATGTCGCGCCCAAAGTCGTGAGAACTGCCCTCATTGGAGGCGTCCTCGTACAACTCGCGGAGCAGCGTCCGGGTGGAGAACACATAG
Organism: Bryobacteraceae bacterium; assembly: GCA_035308525.1. Taxonomy (GTDB): domain Bacteria; phylum Acidobacteriota; class Terriglobia; order Bryobacterales; family Bryobacteraceae; genus Bog-159. Next base: position 44,286 of record DATGGM010000072.1, on the reverse strand, counting down.
TTGCCCATGGAAGCATAGACCCGCTCGGGATCGCCGGGTATGGTGGGCGCGTCGGCGCGCTTCTCATGGAACGCCAGAATGCGGCCGTCTGGCGCGGTTTCGATGACTCCGAATTCCGTTGCAAAGCGCTTGTCCACGGGGATGGCGGCTACCGTCACGCTGGCGCTCTTCTGCTCGTGGTACTCGATCATACTGGTGATGTTCATGCGGTAGATGTGATCGCCGCCGAAGATCGCCACCACGTGGGGATCGGCCTGTTCCACCAGGTTGATGTTCTGGTAGATGGCGTCGGCCGTGCCCTGATACCACGTTTCGCCCGCGGAGCGCATTTGCGCCGGCACGGGGATCACGAACTGGGTCTTGAGCAATCCGCCGAACTGCCACCCTTCCGCCAGATGCTGCAGCAACGACTGGCTCTTGAACTGGGTCAGCACGTAGATGGAGTAGATGCCCGAGTTGATAAAGTTGCTCAGGACGAAGTCGATGATGCGATATTTCCCGCCGAAGGGCACGGCAGGCTTGGCACGTTCCTTGGTGAGCGGGTAGAGGCGGGTCCCCTTGCCACCCGCCAGCACGATACCCAGAGCGCGTAGCCGCATAGGTTAAACATATCCTATCAGGCGCGGAGCAATGCGCCAAGTTGGGCCGCTATCATAGGCCGAGGAGGCTGGTTAAGAATGAAAAGACTGGTTTGGGTGATCGCGGCTCTGGCATGGGCGGGGCTGCCTGCTGTGTTGAAACTCGACAATCCGCGGGTCATGGTGACGGAATTAACGTCGGCCCCAGGCGCGGTCCGCGAGCGCGGAGTGCGCGCGCACGATCAGGTGATCGTATTTCTGGACGATTGCCGTTATGAGCGCACCGATCCGAAGACCGGCGCTAAAACCATTCAGGAGCGCAAGTCCGGCGACGTGATCTGGCACAATCAGGGCGAAGATGCACCGGAGTTGGTGAACAAGGGCAGCAAGCCATACCGCACGGTGGTGATCGAATTGAAGTAGCGAGGCCGTAAAAAGCCGGCTCCGTGAACCCGCGGTTCCGCTTCCAGGCGATAACCGCGATTGTATTTGCCGCTTATGGCTCGGAAGCCCTCTGCGCAACCCCTGGTGTTCAACAACGCGAAGCATTGCCTACAGCGTAGCGGCTCAATAGGTCCGCCGGGGGGTGATGCTGGTGCCTGTTTACGGGGACCACCAGCGGTATCTCCTCAGCCCAGAGGAGTTCGAACGAAATGGGCTGTCTCTCTTCCGACAGCCAGATTCCGTCGACCAGCGACAGTTCCACGGCATCGTCGCAATGCTCCACCGCAATCCGCATACGGTCGCCCTCGCGAGCCAGTATGCGCGCCTCTCTGAGCGAATCATTGTACAGGATGACCATTGAGCCTCCGTCCCAGGGATGGCGCGGCCCGCTGCATTTCCCGTTGCGCTTGCAGCCAGTCTTCCTGCGGCGATCCGTCACGAAATCCCCTGGCCAGCCACAAGTCAAACGCGCGGGCGGCGATCTGCTTTTGTGTCTTCGGGCGGGCCAACTCCTCCGAGGCGAACTGATCGCATGATTTGGGCGCCATGGAACCCTCCTCTCGTTTTGGCGGAATTCAAGGTATATGTGCGGGAATCGCCGGATGTCTCTCCGGAAAATTTCGGGGCCTAATCCCCGCGGATGGTGTGGCGGCGGATCGAGATGGCCTTGCCGGTGGAATCGTCAACTTCCAGGATGACGGCGTGCAGTTCGGGCGCGCCCCTGGCGGCCTCCATGCGCACCGGCAGAGATGTCAGAAACCTCTGCAGGATCAGTTCCTTCTTCACGCCGATAACCGAGTCGTACGGCCCGGTCATGCCTACATCGGTCTGGTAGGCAGTGCCTTCCGGCAGAATTCGAGTGTCGGCCGTGGGGATATGGGTGTGGGTACCTACCATGGCCGAGACGCGGCCGTCCAAATACCAGCCCATGGCCATCTTTTCGCTGGTCACCTCGGCGTGAAAGTCCACGAACCGGACTTTGACGGAGGGGTCCAGCCCGCTGAGGATCTGGTCCGCCTTACGGAACGGGCAGTCCGTGTCCGGCATGTAAGTACGGCCTTGCAGGTTGATGACGGCGCAAGGGACGCCCTGCCCGCTGCAAACTACGATGACCCCCTGACCGGGGTTACCGGCCGGGTAGTTGGCGGGCCGCAGCAGCTTGGGCTGCCGCGGCAAGTAGTCCAGAATCTCCTTCTTGTCCCAAATATGGTTGCCGGACGTCAACACGTCCAGGCCCAGCGAAAGCAGTTCTTCGGCGATGGACGGAGTGATGCCAAAACCGCCTGCCGCATTTTCAGCGTTGGCAATGGCCACGTCGATGCGGTTGGTTTCCCTGATGTCCTGGAGGTGGCCGGCGACAAGCTGCCGGCCGGGCGCGGCGAAGATATCGCCGATAAAGAGGATATTCATCCGTAAGTGTCAAGGTAGCACGCGCGGGGCAGGGGACTCGAAAACAATAGGGCGCGGCACCAGCGCGGGCGCCGGTCTACTTGCTGGTGTCGGTCGTGGTTTTAGCGGCGGTGTTGACGATGGGGCTGTTGGCGGTAGCCGGCTCCTGGCCGTCGTTGTAGTGGATATCCATCGTCTGGTCGGCGTAGAACGTGCGCGAGCCGGTGGCGCCGAAGGAAGCAGGCACGGCCGAAATCGCGAATCCGGCGGGCGTTGCCGTCACCGTAAATTTGTATCCCTGCTTTACGCCGGAAGCCAAATCCGCGGAGATCAGTCCCGCCGCCGCCGCCGTGTCGGCGCCGCTGGCCGGCGGTCCCAATTCGGTCAGCGATTGGGCAAAACGGCCGAATTGCGACATGTATTGTATCTGCACGGTGCAAAGCGTCTGGACAGCCTTCTGTGCCGCCATCTCCTGGGCGAACAGGCGCGCCTTGTTCAACTTGGGCAAAGCCACGGTAACGATGATGAGGATGATCGCGATAACGATCAAAAGCTCGATGAGCGAGAAGCCCCTTCGTCGGCGATTGGGCATAGAGAGATCTCCTGTCTCCACCATTGTAAGACGGTTGAAGCGGGCTAAGCGTGCAGAAAGCCGGATTTCACTACGGCGTCCAGCGACCGCAGCCGGCGCAGCAGTTCCGCCAGCAGGTCCAGACGCAGGGCGTTCGCGCCGTCGGATAGGGCCTGGTCCGGCGCATCATGCACCTCCACGAACAGCCCGTCGATGCCCACGGCCACGGCCGCCCGGGCCAGGGGCTCGATGAACTGCGGCTGCCCGCCCGAAGCCGCGCCTCCGCCGCTGGGCAATTGCACGCTGTGGGTGGCGTCGAAGACCACCGGCCAGCCCAAATCGCGCATGATCTTCAATCCGCGCATATCCACAACCAGGTTGTTGTAACCGAACGACGAGCCGCGTTCGGTGAGCAGCACCTGCACGTTGCCCGTGGACGCCACCTTCTCGGCGGCCCGGGCAATGTCTCCCGGCGCCACGAACTGGCCCTTCTTGATGTTCACGATCCGTCCTGTGCGGCCCGCTTCCAGCAGCAGATCCGTCTGGCGGCACAGGAATGCCGGGATCTGCAGGATATCGGCGACCTCCGCCGCGGGCCCAGCCTGGGCCGGCTCGTGGATATCGGTCAAAACGGCTACGCCGGTACGCCTGACGCCCGCCAGGATGCGCAGTCCCTCCTTCAGGCCCGGCCCGCGATAGCCGCCCAGGCTGGTACGGTTGGCTTTATCGAACGACGCTTTAAAGACGAAAGGGCCCGCGATTTCGCCGATGGCCCGCGCCATGCGCTGCACATGCTCTTCGCTCTCGATCACGCACGGTCCGGCAATGAGCACCAGGGGCTGGCCCTTGCCGAAATCCGAGACATCGATCATGGCGCGAGCGCGGCCTTCTTCAGCAGGGCGATCTGGCCGGCGTGATACAGGTTGTGCTGCACCACCCCGTGCAGCATGGTGTAGATGGAATAGGGCCGGTCGCCCAGGACCTTCTCGCGAAGGCGATCGTCCGGGAGCTGGCGCGCCTTGTCTTCAAGATCGCGCTGGGCTTCGGCGAGCAGGTTGATCGCGTCCCGCCAGCCGGCCTCGCTGGGCTCCGGCGCCGCGGGCCAGTCTTCGGCGGGTGGCAGCGTCGGAATAGATTGACCTTCAATGCGGCGGGCAACTACCGAGATCCACACGGTAACGTGCAGGACGATTTCCCAGATCGTGTGCGCGCCGGGAATAGAATGTTGGGCGGCGGTGTCGGCCATCACGCCAGCCAGAAGCTCGCCGAGCGCCGGGCCGTGCCAGGCGGGTCCTTCCCAAGCCCTATGGAGCTGGTCGACGATACGGTTGATTTCGCTCATGTGGTCGGTGGCGCGTAAAGGCTCGGCATCCGCCAGGCCCGATAGCCTTCCGAACCCTGAATGTTCAGGGCTTGTGTACCGGTTTCCGTGCCCGGTGTTGGAAAGATCTCGATTGCATATCCCGACTTGGCCACCACGCCCGACAGGAAGAAGTAGTTGCCGTTCGACAGCAACTGAGCGCTGCCGTTCGCCGGCGAGAAGCCTCCCAAATCCGCGCTAAGCACTGGCGTCACCTGCATCCCTGCTTCATCCACCGAAAGAGCCATACCCCGGCTATTGCCGCCGCCCGCGCCCGGCATGCATTGCGTGGACCGGCCCGGCCGGGAAACCCGCGTATTGCCGTCGTCAAAAACGGTCAATGGTCCCGCGCCGTTATTTTCCATCCCGGCGTCATGCTGCCCGGAGAACCACGGCCACGGATCATTATAAACGTTGTTGAAGGCGAAACTGCCGCAGGGTCCCATGGTCCACAACAGGTCACCCTTGCCCGTGCCGTTGTGGTAGTCGACTTTCATGACCCAGTCCTGGTTCCGCGACGACCAGACCAGGTCGCCGGACGCGCCGCCCGATGTGTCCGTAGGCCAATAATAGAGACTATTACAATGCAGCCAGTCGATCGCCGTGGGAGAAATGCCCGGCCCCAGCAGTTGGATGGCATCGCAGCCTGGCTGGCCGATGCTGCAGATTTCATCCAGCGGGGCCACCCGCGTAATCGGCAGGAGCGGATAGCCGTTGCCGCCGCCGGCCGGATTGAAGGAGTCCCAATACCATACCGCCTGCCAATTCGAGTCCAGAACCACGATCATGGATCCCCGGATATCGACCGGCAGGCCGCTGGTATCGCCCTGCGTGCCGGCCGGAAAGATCCTTTCGATGTCAGACAGCAGGGCAGTGTACTGATTGGGTCCGATATTGAACTGGATGGCGTCGTGGCTGAATGTGTCGAGACAACCCGATCCCACCGGCGGCGGGCTGGGAAAAACGTCACATGGGCCGCCATCCACGGCTCCTAAAGAAAGCAGTTGTTGCTGGACGGCACCCGTGTTGGTTTCCCTGATTGTATTGCCCGCCAGGTCGATCTGGATCAGGAGTTGCTGGTTCTTGGTAGTCGCCCAGGCCTTACCGTATTGGATCGTAAGCATGGTGGCGTTCGGCAGGGGACGCGTAATGGTGCTGCCGTGGTTCAAGCTTGCCGAGTAATACCACATCACCTTGCCGGATAAATCGATCGCGACATTCGGATAAAGACGGGTTCCGGAGAGCTGCGTTGTGTTGATCAGCACCGTAGAGTCCGCGGTATCCGTTGAGGCGCCCACGCCGACGCCGATGTTGAACTCCGGAAACGGGATGCTGGTGGGGAGAGGTCCCGTCGTAAAACTGACCGCCGGCCCGTTAACGATATTCCCGTTCGTGTTGGTTTGGGCGAACATCGAATAAGCGGTGCTGGGGTACATACCGGCCACTTCAAACGTCATGCTGGCGCTGGCATTGCAATTTACCCAATTCGTGGAGTTGGCAGGCACGCCTCCGGATAGTGGCGCAAAGGATATACGCATCTGGCTACCGACAGCACACGCCGGCGCGCTGAATAAAGCTACCAGCGGGTTGGCGGTCGCCACCGCCAAGGGCGCATTGCTTTTCACCAGCGGACTTACGGTAAACGAAACTGTCTGCGAAGCCTGAGCACCGGACGTGAAGTCCTTGGCCACTACCTGGACCCGATACACGCCTTCCATCGCGGTAGGTACCCAAACGAAGGGAGGCGCTGTCCATGTGCCCGAGCTAAGCGTCCCGACATTGAAGTCCGCGACCATGGACAGGTGTCCGCCCGGCGGCGCAATGTTGAACCGGAAAGTCAGCTTGCCCTTGCCGGTGTTGGAGGCCGTCGCCGTCCAGCTAATGGAAGTGCCTAGCGCTTCGGGCGAAGCTACTGAAGGGGATAGCGAGACTATCGACACGGCGCTGAAAGCCGGCGCGCAGCATGCGGCCACCAGCACGGCGGGCAGCCGCGAACCACACCATGACACTCTCATCCGTTGCGTCGCCAGACTACGTGGTAGGAGGCGCGTACAGGTTGGCCATCCGCCAGCCACGGTACGCCTCGGGACCCTGAATGTTATACACCGTAGTGCCTGTATCGGTGCCGGGGGTTGGGAAGATCTCTATTGAGTAACTCACATCCGTGTTGATGTTGAGGAACGCAACGCCCGACAAGAAGAAGAAATTACCGTTCGACAGCATCTGAGCACTTCCGTTGGCCGGTGAGTATGATCCCAGGTTCTGGCTCAGCACGGGCGTAACCGTCATATTTGTCTCATCCACACTTAGGGCCATGCCGCGGCTGTAGGGCGTCCCTCCCACACCATTCATACATTGCTTCGAAGCCCCTGTCGAAACCCGGGTATTGCCGTCGTCGAAGATGGTCAAGGGGCCTGCGCCATTGTTCTCCATGGCGACCTCATGCTGGCCGGAATACCATGGCCACGGATCGTTGTAGATATTTTGAAACGTGAAGGAGTTGCTGCACACTCCCATGGTCCAGAGCAGGTTCTTGGTACCGGTGCCATTGCCGTAGTCGACCTTCATCACCCAGTCCTGGTCGCGCGAGGACCAGACAAAGGCACCGGATGTGCCGCCCGTGGTGTCCGTGCCCCAATAATAGATGCTGTTGCTGTGCAGCCAGTCCCGGGCCAGGGGGGCGACGCCGGTACCCAGCAGTTGGATTCCCTCGCAACCCTGTTCGTTGACCGCGCACTCCTCATTCAGCGCGGCGACGCGCGAAACCGGCAATAGCGGGTACCCGTTTCCGCCGCCGTCGGGATCGAAAGAGTCCCAATACCAGACCGCCTGCCAATTCGAATCGAGGACTACGATCATGATTCCCCGGATATCCACCGGGTAACCGCTGGTGTCGCCCTGCGTTCCCGCCGGGAAAATCTTCTCAATGTCACACAGAACCGCCGTGTACTGTGTCGTTCCGATCGTGTATTGTATGGCGTCGTGGCTGAACGTATCCAGGCAGGCTGCTCCCGGCAGCGGCGGGCTGGAGAAAACATTGCAGGGACCTCCGTCCACCGCGCCCAAGGCCCGCAGCTCCTGCTGGACCACGCCCGTGTTGGTCTCCTTGATGATATTGCCCGCCAGGTCAATCTGACGCAGCAGTTGCTGGTTGCTGGTCACCGTATTCCAGGACGGGCCGTACTGAATGGTGAGCATGCTGGAGTTCGCCAGCGGACGGGTAATGGTGGTGCCGTGGTTATTGCTGCCGAGGTAATACCACATGATCTTGCCGGCCAGGTTGGTCGCAATATTCGGATACAGAGGCTGCCCGCCAAGCTGGGTGGTATTGATCAGCAACATATTCTCGGCGGTATCGGTAGAGGAAACGGGCGCAGTTTCGATCTTGAAAGAGGGAAAGTTGATGTTTGTGGGAAGTGCGCCGGTGGTGAAATTCACCGATGTACCTTTGGTGATCTTCCCGTTGGTTAGGGTTTCCGCGAACATCGTGTAGACCGTGCTCTGGTACATGCCGGCTATTTCAAAATTCATGGAGGTGCTTCGGCACGGCACATAATTCGTCAAGGTGGCGGCCGTGCTGCCCTGAGCGTGAAAAGAGACGCGCATTTTGCTCCCCTTCGCGCAGCCTAGCGAGCTGAACAACGCCACCAGAGGGTTGGCGGTGGCCGTGACCACCGGCGTGCTGGTCGAAACCAGCGGAGTTACGGTAAAAGAGAAGGTCTTCGACGTTGTGGATGCGGTCGCAAAGTCTTTCACGACCACCTCAATCTTATAAATGCCTTCGCTTAACGTCGGGACCCACACGAACGGCTGGGCGGTCCATGTGCCGCCGCTGAGCGTCCCCACGTTGAAGTCTTTCACCATCGTCAGGGATCCACCGGGGGGCGTGACATTGAACTGGAAGGTCAGGGGCCCGCTGGCGGTGTCCGTGCCGGTCGCGGTCCACGTAATAGAAGTACCAAGTGGTTGCGGCGAGGCGTGCGATGGTGTCATGGACACAGTGACGGTGGCGAATGCCGGGGCGCATAGCAGCGCGGTCCATCCTGCCAGACACAATAATCCGTTCTTTGTTTTCATGGGGTTGCCCTCCAGCCCAGATGACCCTGTGAGCACCGGTCGAGCCGGAGCATCTAGATGGAACGGTACAACGTGCGGGAAGTAACTGTCAAGACATAACAGTACCTGCCGGGCATTGTACAGGCCGCGCAACCCAGATACTATATCCACATGTGGCGCGCGGCGGCGATGCTCTGTCTGGCTTCAGTGGCCGCCGCTCAGACCCTGCCCGAGATCCTCTCGCGGGTTACCGAAGAGGCCGACGTCTTCCGCCGCGTCGCCCCGCAAGTGCTGTCCGAGGAGACCCTTACCCAGCGGGCCCTAAAAGAGCCGCCGCGGTTTCATCCGCGCGCGGGAGCGGCCGCCGTCAAACCGCTCGTCGCCACCTGGCGAACCCGCGAAATCATCTCGGAATACAGTTTCGGGACGCTCCAGGAGGCGCCCGAATCGCTGCACGAGTTCCGCCAGGTAGCGGCTGTGGATGGCCGGCCGGTTTCGTCCGCGGCGGCTGCCCGGCACGCCCTGGCGTTGGGTCTGGCCTCGTCCGACGACCACGCTAAGAAACGGATGCTCGAGCAGTTTCAGAAGTATGGTCTGGCCGCGGCCGCCGTCGACTTCGGGCCGCTGCTCCTGCTGTTCACCAGGCGGCAGGTCGGAAATTATCGCTTTGACCTGGCGGGCGATGATCGTATCGGCGCCGATCGGGTAAAGATCGTTTCGTATACGCAAGTTCAGGGTCCCGACCGCATGTTGGTTTTTCAGGGCCGCCGCGCCATCCACCAGCCCATAGAGGGCCGCATCTATGCGCGCTTGCCGGACGGGCTGCCGCTGCGCATCACGATCGTCGAGAAGCGTCAAAATGGCAAAAACTCTTTTCGTGAAGAAGCTTCCGTGGATTACACCCTCAACGCCAACGGATTCGCGGCTCCCGCAGCCATCACCCACCGGAGCTTTGCGAACGATCAATTGATGGTGGAAGAAGAGTTCCGGTATGCGCCGTTCAAGAAATTCGGCGCCGATGCCGCCATCAAGTTCGACGCGCAGCCGTGAGCGCGACGCGGCCGGCGCCCGCACCACGCTATCATGGGATCGTTTGATGGCTCGCCAACGCGCGTATCTCCTGATCACCATTTTCGCCCTGCTGCTGGTTCTGTTCCCGTTCCTGTTCTGGTACGGAACGTGGTTCGGACGCAAGCTGCCCGACGCCGAACTCGACCGCTACCTGGCGGATAGCGGCAAGCCCCGGCACGCCCAGCATGCCCTGGTGCAAATCGGCGAGCGCATGAGCCGCCACGATGCCGGGGTCGCGCGCTGGTATCCGCAGGTGGTGGCGCTGGCTGCCAGCCCCCACATCGAACTGCGCCAGACCGCTGCATGGATCATGGGCCAGGACCACACCTACGCCCCGTTTCACGATGCTCTGCTGAAGCTGATTACGGATTCCCAGCCGATGGTGCGCCGGAACGCTGCCTTGGCGTTGTCCAATTTCGGCGATCCGGCAGCCCGCCCCGAGCTATTGGCCATGTTGCGGCCGTATACGCTTGTCTCCCCCGGCGCCGGCCCGGTCCACTACCGGCTCAAACTGGCCGAGTATGTCAATCCGGGCACGCTAGTGGCGCATGTAGGCCAGACCGAAGTGCGCTCTCCGCTACCCGGGGAGGTGCGTGATTTGAATCGCCATGAGGGCGACATAATCGGCGCCGGCGATCCCCTGATCGAACTTTCCGCCGACAAAGATCACGTCTGGGAAGCCTTACGGGCGCTTTGGACCGTCGGCACCAAGGAGGACGTGGAGGAGGTGCAACGCTACGCGCGGGGAGCGTCTGCCATGCCCGAGAAAGTCCAGGAACAGGCGTTACTGACGTTACGCGCCATCCAGACGCGCGCCCGGTGACGGCCCGTTTGCGTTACGACACCCACCTGTCCGCGAAAACGCGCTGCCCGACCGGCTCATCCTCCCAAGAGATTTCCAACGATTGTTGTCTTTTCAAGCAGTTGCCTGTGGAAATCGACGTGCACAGCGCCGTGCAGCGCATTGTTGAAGGAGGCGCTGCTCCATGCCTGACGAAACCCTCACCGTAACCGACAACCGGACCGGCAAGACATATACTCTGCCCTTGTACAAAGACGCCATCCGGGCCATTGACCTGCGCCAGATCAAGAGCGGTCCGGACGACTTCGGTCTGCACAGTTACGATCCAGCCTTCCTGAATACGGCCTCCTGTCAAAGCGCCATCACCTACCTGGATGGAGAGCGCGGTATCCTGCGCTATCGCGGCTACCCCATCGAGCAGTTGGCCCAACAGTGCAGCTTTCTGGAAGTGGCTTACCTGCTCTTGAACGGCGAACTGCCCGGTCCCGACGAGTTGGATACGTGGATTGACGAAATCACCCGCCACACCATGATCCACGAAAACCTGAAGAAGTTCATGGAGGGCTTCCACTACGACGCCCACCCCATGGGCATGCTGATGAGCACCGTGGCGGCGCTATCGACCTTCTATCCGCAGGCGCGCAATATCCACGATCCGGCGGTGCGGAAGCTGCAAATTACCCGGCTGATCGGCAAGATGCCCACCTTGACGGCTTACGCCTACCGCCATAGCCTGGGTCTGCCCTACGTCTATCCCGACAACGATCTCGGTTACACCAAGAATTTCATGCATATGCTGTGGAAGCGGACCGAGCCCAAGTTCAGCGCCAACCCGGTGCTGGCGCGCGCTCTGGAAGTGCTGTTCATCCTGCATGCCGATCACGAGCAGAATTGCAGCACCAGCACCATGCGCGCGGTAGGGAGTTCCTTCGCCGATCCTTACGCCACCACGGCCGCGGCCATCGCGGCCCTTTCCGGCCCCCTGCACGGCGGCGCCAACGAAGAAGTGCTGCGCATGCTCGACGAAATTGGCTCCAAGGACCGGGTCCCCGCCTATATCGCGCAAATCAAGGCCGGCCGCGGAAAGCTGATGGGCTTCGGCCACCGCGTCTACAAGAACTACGATCCGCGCGCCCGGATCATCAAACAGGCCGCCCAGGAAGTCTTCGAGGTGACCGGCCGCAATCCCAAGCTGGATATCGCCCTGGAACTGGAACGGATCGCGCTCGAGGACGACTTCTTCGTCAAGCGGAAGCTGTATCCCAACGTGGATTTCTATTCGGGGATCATATACCAGGCCATGGGATTCGCGCCGGACGTTTTCACGGTGCTGTTCGCCATTCCGCGCACCGTCGGCTGGCTGGCTCAGTGGCAGGAGATGCTGCAGGATCCGGAGCAGAAGATCGCCCGTCCCCGCCAGCTTTACACCGGGCAAGCGGTGCGGCAGGTGGTCCGAATTGAGGAGCGCGAAAGCAGCCTGGCGGCGCAATCTATTTGACCGCTGCCTGCGGCTCATCGACTGGCCTAAGCGATCACGACGGACTACAATCGGGGGGTGACGCAACGGCGGATTCTGGTCACCGGCGGAGCCGGCTACATTGGAGCGCACACGGCGCGGCAGCTTCTGCGGCGGGGCTACGATGTTACGGTGGTGGACGATCTGTCGCGCGGGTACCGGCACAACGTGGAGGCGCGCGCGTTTCATCAACTCCGCGTGCAGCAGACCGATGAGATGGCCGCCGCCCTCGCCGGCCACGACGCCGTGATTCATTTTGCGGCGTACATCGCGGTGGGCGAGTCGATGCGCGTGCCGGAGATCTATTTTGAGAACAACGTGACCGGGTCTCTATCACTGTTCGCGGCCATGCTGCGCGCAGGCGTGAAGCACCTGGTGTTCTCGTCAACCGCGGCGGTATATGGAATTCCGCATGCGTCACCGATTCTGGAAAGCTTTCCCATCGCGCCGGTGAATCCTTACGGCGAGTCCAAGGTGATGGTGGAGACCCTGCTCAGATGGTTCGATGCGATCCACGGGCTGCGCAGCGTATCTCTTCGCTACTTCAATGCCAGCGGCGCCGACCCGGCCGGCGGCATGGGCGAGGAGCACGATCCGGAAACACATCTGATCCCCCTGATGCTGCGGGCGGTCGCTACCGGGCAGCCGTTTACCGTGTTCGGCGACGATTACGATACGCCCGACGGCACCTGCATCCGCGATTACATCCATGTGAACGATCTGGCCGAAGCACATATTCTGGCGGTAGAGGCATTGCTGGCCGGTGGCGCATCGGATCAGTTCAACATCGGCACGGGAAGCGGACATTCGGTGCTGGAGATGATCCGGGGGGTGCGGGAAGTGACCGGGCGAAAAGTGCCGTACGTGGTGGGCGCGCGGCGCGAGGGGGATCCGCCGGCTTTAGTGGCGAATGCGGACAAGCTGCGGCGGTCGCTGGGTTGGGCTCCGCGGCATACCGGAATGCGGGAGATCATCGCCACGGCTTGGGAATTCGAGCGGGGACGGAAGTGAGGTGAAACGATGAAGTGGCCGGCGGGAATTTTTCTGGTCTATACCATGTGCGCGCAAACATCCTACGATTTATTGCTTAAGGGCGGCCGGGTCATCGACGGCAAGAACCACATCAGCGCGGTGCGGGATGTGGCCATCGCGGACGGCCGGATCGCCGCCGTGGCCGCCGACATCCCCGCCGCGCAGGCCGCCAAGGCGGTGGATGTATCCGGCCTCTATGTGACGCCCGGCCTGGTCGATATCCACGTTCACGTCTATGCCGGTACCGGACAGCGCGGCGCGTACAACGGCGACAACAGCGTCTACCCGGACGGCTTCACGTTCCGCGCGGGCGTCACTACCGTAGCGGACGCAGGCAGTTCGGGCTGGCGCAATTTCCCGGATTTCAAAGACCGGGTGATCGACCGGTCCAAGACCCGCGTCCTGGCTTTCCTCAACATAGTCGGAAGAGGCATGGCCGGCGCTCCCGAGCAGGATCTGACCGACATGGACCCCAAATCCGCCGCCAACATGGCGCTGCAATACAAGGACGCCATTGTGGGTATTAAGACGGCGCACTACGCCGGTCCGGAGTGGACGCCCGTGGAGCACGCCGTGGAAGCCGGAACGCTGGCGAATATCCCGGTGATGGTGGATTTCGGCACGTTCCGCCCGGAGCGCCCATATCAGGATCTGGTGCTTAAGAAATTGCGCCCAGGCGACATCTCCACGCACATGTATCTGGGCTGGGTGCCCATGCTGGACGACGATGGACACCTGCTCCCCTATTTATTGGAAGCGAGGCGGCGCGGCGTGATCTTCGATATCGGACACGGCGGCGGGAGCTTTCTGTTCCGGCAGGCTGTCCCGGCCGTGCGCCAGGGTTTCGGGCCGGATTCCATCTCGACCGACTTGCACATCGGCAGCATGAACGCGGGGATGAAGGACATGCTCAACGTGATGTCCAAGCTGTTAAACATCGGGATGCCCCTCGACGAGGTGATCCTGCGTTCCACCTGGGCACCGGCGCGCGAGATCAAGCATGCGGAACTCGGCAATCTGTCAGTCGGGGCAGTGGCGGACGTCGCGGTGCTGCGCGTCGAGGAAGGGAACTTCGGGTTCGTGGACACTTTTGGCGCGCGCATGAAGGGCACGCGTAAGTTGATCTGCGAGCTGACCGTGCGGAATGGGCGGGTGGTGTACGACCTGAACGGAATCACCCGGGAAGACTGGGAGAAACTCGGCAAGTATCTGGCGCAGGGCGATGCGCGGTGGGATGGCACGCTGGGCGGCGATGTGCGCAAAAGGAAGTAGCCTGGAGATTTGCTGACGCGATTCTGAACTTTCCGTCAGGAAATCGTAAGCAGGAATTCAGGCGCGTACCGGCATATCTGCTCTATATTCAAGAAAGATTCCGGCATCGAACCAACGTGCGTATCCTGGTCATCGAGGACGAACCGAAGGTCGGCCGAGCCGTGCGGGAAGGGCTTCAGGCTGAGGGCTACGAGGTCACCCTGGCTGCCACGGGAGAGGAGGGCTTTTTCGTCGCCAGTTCTCAGCCTCTCGATCTGATCCTGCTGGATATCCTGTTGCCCGGCCGGGACGGCATCGAGATCCTCGCCACTCTCCGAAAGCGGGGAATCGGTGTCCCGGTGCTCCTGTTGACTGCCAAGGACGCCATCGAAGATCGAGTCGCGGGACTGGACGCGGGCGCGGACGACTACCTGGTGAAACCGTTCGCGTTCCCCGAACTGAGCGCGCGGATTCGAGCGCTCTTGCGGCGCGGAAAGCCGGAATCGCCGGCCGTTGTGCGGATCGACACGCTTGAAATGGATATGGTGGCCCGCACCGTTTCGAGGGATGGACAACGCATCGAATTGACCGCCCGCGAATTCGAGCTGCTGGAGTTTCTGGTCCGGAATAAGGGACGCGTGGTTTCCCGGGAAATGCTGGCGCGCGAGGTTTGGAAGGAAACCAGCCGCGCCACCCCCATCGACAATGTCATTGACGTGCACGTGGCGCGCCTGCGGCGGAAGGTGGACGACCAGTTCAAGAGCAAGCTGGTCCATACGGTGCGCGGCGTGGGATTCGCCATCCGGGAGGAGGAATGAGCGCCCTTGGCCGGATCGGCATCCGCGGCCGGCTTACGTTGTTTTACGTCGGACTGCTCTCGCTCGTATTGGTGATTTACGCCGCGAGCGCTTGCGCGTCTCTCATGAGGGACCTGCGCGAGCAACTCGACGGCCGCCTGGACGAGGATGTCGAAACCATCGAAGGCCTCCTGTCCTGGGACGGCAGTGGGCATGTACAAATCATGACGGCGAAGCTGAACGAGGATATGCGGGATCTGGAGCCGCATTTCCTGGAGGTGTGGTCCGCCAGCGGCGCCGTGCTCTATCGCAGTCCGCAACTGGGCGCGCAGGATCTGGGCGGAGCGCCTGGCCCGGCGGGCGGTTCGCGCGGTACGGGACACGCCTCCATGCGGCTGGCCGGCACTCGCGTCCGTTTCGCCGGAAGGCGGCATTCGATCGATGGAGTACCCGTGAGACTTCGTTTGGGACTCAGCGAAGAGCCTCTGTGGGAGGAGTTCTGGGAGATGGTGACCGCCCTGGCCATCAGTCTGCCGATCGCGCTTCTGGCGATCGGCGGGGCGGGTTACGCTGTGGCGCGGCGGGCCTTGCGGCCCCTGGATTCCATGGCCAGACAGGCCCATAAAATTACCGCAGAGCGTCTGAGCGAACGCCTTCCGATCGGCAATCCCGACGACGAACTCGGACACCTGGGCCGCGTATTTAACGAAACCCTGGCCCGGTTGGAGCGCTCCTTCGAGCAGCTCCGCCGATTCACGGCGGACGCCTCGCACGAGCTCCGCACGCCGCTTACGGCCATCCGCAGCGTGGGTGAGGTCTCGCTGCAAAGGACCGGAGATGCCGCCTACTACCGCGACATCGTCGGCAGCATGTTGGAGGAAGCCAACCGGCTGACGCGGCTGGTCGATAGCCTGCTGGTGATGTCGCGCGCGGATGCGGGGCGGATCCCGCTGCAGCGGAGCGCGTTCCCTCTGCTGGAAATGGCCAGGGAGGCCGCAGGAGTGATCGAGGTTCTGGCCGAGGAAAAGAACCAGCATATGAGCATCACCGGCGACCCCGCCGTGGAGGTCCGCGGGGATCGCCTGATCCTGCGGCAGGCGCTGATCAACCTGCTGGATAACGCCGTGAAGTACTCACCCGAGCAGGGCAGCGTCGAGGTGCGCGTGGGCGCGCAAAATGGCGAAGCCTTCGTGGACGTTCACGATAATGGTCCGGGCATCCCCCTCGCGCAACGCGCCAAAGTCTTCGAAAGGTTCTATCGCGTGGACAAATCGAGGTCCCGCGAACAAGGCGGAGCAGGCCTCGGCCTTTCCATATCCGAGTGGGCCGTCAAGGCGCACGGGGGGCGAATCGAATTGGATTGCGATGGTGAACCGGGCTGTACGTTTCGGATGCGCATACCCATCGAGCCGAACGCCATGCCAAAAAACCAGGAGCAAGCTCTTTGAGAACCGTGGCCGTCTCACTCTTGATTTTGGCGGGAGCCGCCAGCGCGCAGCCGGCGGGCGTTCTGTCATTGAAGAGCCGCATCCATCTGGCGGGAGTAAGTGGCCGTATCGATCACTTGAGCGCCGATGTCCGCGGGCGCCGGATCTTTGTCTCCGCTCTTGGAAACCACACGGTGGAAGCGCTCGACCCACTCTCCGGCAAGCGTCTGCGGACGATTACGGACCTCGCCGAACCGCAGGGCGTCTATTTCGACTCTTCCACGAATCGGCTGTTCGTCGCCTGCGCACAAGATGGCGCGGTCAAGGTGTTCGACGCGGCCACATTTCTGCTTCTGGAAACCGCACATTATCCGGGTGACGCCGACAACATTCGTTACGATGCCGGCGGCGGGCGCGTGATTGTGGGCTATGGCGAGGGCGCACTCGGCTTCCTGAACGCGAATGGAAAAAAGACGGGTGAGATTACGCTGGATGCGCATCCCGAGTCGTTCCAACTCGAGAAGACGGGGTCGCGTGCCCTGGTGAATGTTCCCGACCGGAAAGAGATCGAGGTTGTGGACCTGGTCAGGAACTCAGTAATTGCCCGGTGGCCGATCACTTCGGCGCTGAAGAATTTCCCCATGGCGCTCGACGAGGGCCACCACCGTCTGCTCATCGGCTGCCGTGCGCCGGCACGCATGCTGGCAATCGATACGGGAACCGGCAAACAGACCGCATCCGTCGAGATCGCCGGCGATACGGACGACCTCTTCTATGACGCGGACCAGGCCCGCGTGTATGTAATCGGCGGCCAGGGCTTCGTGGATGCGTTCGAGCAACAGGACGCCGACCATTACGTTCGAATAGCTCATCAGCCCACGGCTCCAGGGGCGAGGACCGGTCTCTTGGTTTCCGCATGGGGAGAACTGTTCGTGGCCGTCCCCCGCCGCGGTGAACAGCGCGCGGAGATTCTGATCTACGAAACGAAGTGAAACCCATGGCCCTGCTTCGCTTCCTGGTTGCGATCGGTCTGTTGGCTGCGCCCGGCTCTGCCCAGACGGCTGCACTGCACGGCCGGGTGACCGACGAGAGCGGCGCCGTGGTTCCGGGCGCTACCGTCACGGTGACGGGGTCCACCGGGACCCCCACAACGGCCGTGACGGCCAGCGACGGTTCGTATACCCTCGTCGCCCTTTCCGCCGGCAGTTACACAGTGCAGGCCTCGGCGCCGGGACTAATGCTTCGCCAGCCGCCGCAACTCACATTGCGGGCTGGTTCCCAAACATTGAACCTGGTGTTGAACGTGGCAGCCGAGAAGCAGCGGGTGACGGTTGAAGACAGCACCGGGCCCGCGGTAGGCACGGACGCGGCGAACAACGCCAGCGCGGTCGTGCTGCGCGGGACAGATCTGGATGCGCTCTCCGATAATCCAGACGACCTGGCGGCGGATTTGCAGGCCCTCGCCGGGCCTGCGGCCGGGCCCAACGGCGGTTCCATCTTCATCGACGGATTCAGCGGCGGCGAACTCCCGCCGAAAGAAGCCATCCGGGAGATCCGCATCAATCAGAATCCGTTTTCGCCGGAATACGACAAGCTGGGCTTTGGCCGCATCGAGATCTTCACCAAGCCCGGAAGCGACAAGTTCCACGGCTCCGTGGGTTACAACTTTGCCAATGATGTATGGAACTCGCGCAATGCTTATGCGGCCGAAAAGGCGCCGTTCCGTCTGAACGAGCTGCGTTCGGCTTTTGCCGGCCCTATCGGCAAGCGCGCCTCCTTCAATATCGTCCTCATCCGCGAGTGGGTCGATAACGGGAACGCCGTCAATGGCGTAACCCTCAATCCCCAGACCCTCGCCGCCACTCCGTTCACCGATACGCCGGTTGCTCAATTGCGCCGCACCGGAGTAACTCCGCGCCTCGATTATCAGCTCAGCACCAACCACACGTTGACGGTGCGCTATGCCTACAACCGCGACGATGTGCGCAACGCCGGCACGGGTGGATTCAATCTCGTTTCACAAGGCTATCATTACGACGCACCGGCCCAGACGGCCCAACTCACGGATACGGCCGTGCTCAGCACCAATGTCATCAATGAAATGCGCTTCCAGTATTTCCGTCCCGAAACTGTGTCGCAGGCGAACATACCCGGCGACGCTCTTCAGGTGCTGGGCGCATTCAATGGGGGCGGTAATCCCATTGGCCGCTCCACAGACACCCAGAACACCTATGAGTTTCAGAACTACACGTCCGTGGTGCGCGGTGTGCACACGTGGAGATTCGGCGTCCGGCTACGGGACGCGGCCGACGCCAACGTGTCGCCGCAGAACTTCGCCGGCACGTTCACTTTCAGCGGAGGCCTGGCGCCTGAGTTAAACGCCAACAACCAGCCGGTTCTGGATGCAACTGGTCAGCCGGTTATGGTGGATATCACATCCATCGAGAGTTACCGGCGAACCCTGCTTTTTGAGCAAATGGGTACGCCCGCCGCGCAGATCCGCCAATTGGGGGGCGGCGCATCGCAGTTCAGCATCAGCACGGGCAACCCGCTGGTTGCGGGCAGCCAGTTCGACGTGGGCGCCTTTGTGGGAGATGAGTGGAAGGCGCGGCCGAACCTGACGTTGAGCCTGGGGCTGCGCTACGAGACGCAGACGAACATACACGACGGGCGGGATTTCGCCCCACGCATCGGCGTCGCCTGGGCGCCGGGCGGGGGATCCGGAAAGCAGCGGGCGAAAAGCGTGATCCGAGCGGGTTTCGGCATGTTTTACGACCGTTTCAGCCTCGCCAACGTGCTCACGGCCCGGCGCTACAATGGCGCCGTCGAACAGCAGTACGTCATCGCAAACCCGGACTTTTTCCCTGCGGTGCCGCCGGTTCTCAGCCTGCCGGGCCCGGTTCTCTCGAGCACCATCCAGGAGATCAGTTCCACCCTGCGCGCGCCATACCTGGTGCAGTCCGCAGTGGCGTTCGAACGGCAGGTGCCGCGCAACACTACCGTCGCTATAACGTTTGCCAACTCGCACGGTCTGCACCTACTGCGTTCGCAGGACATCAACGCTCCACTGCCGGGAACATATGTCGCCTCACTTCCGGGTAGCGGTGTCTTTCCGCTGGGAAGGCCGGGAGCGGTTGTGCTGATGGAGTCGGCCGGCTTGTACAACCAGGACCAGTTGATCGTCAACGTGAATTCCAGGTTAAGCTCTGGCATCTCGCTCAACGGATCTTACATGTACAACCGCGCGATGAGCAACACCGACGGTCTCGGCACATTTCCGTCTAACCCTTACAGCATGGCGGGAGAGTATGGTCCGGCCGCCACCGACATGCACCACCGCGTTTTCCTGGGCGGCACAATCGAACCCAAGTGGGGCATCCGCTTTAATCCGCTGCTCACGGCGAACACCGGGCCGCCCTTCGATATCACGGCCGGGAACGATCTCTATGGCGACACGCTGTTCAACGCCAGACCGGGGATCGCTGCCAGTCCCGGGAAGGCTGGCCTGATTGCTACCAGGTACGGTCTGCTCGATCCAAGCCCGGCTCCCGGCGAAACCGTGATCCCGCGCAATTATGGGCGCGGACCGGGCCAGATAATGCTGAACATGCGCATTGCCAAAACGTTCTCGTTTGGACCGTCGCGCGAAGGTGGCTCGGGCGCCCCTACCACGGGTGGCGGACCAGGCGGCGGAGGTGGTCCCCGGGGCGCTCCCACCAGCCCTTTTTCGACGGGCGCCGCAGGCCAGGCGGCCCCTCCCGCGTCGAATCGCCGCTACAGTGCAACCATTTCGATGTATATCCGCAACATCACGAATCACAACAACCCGGGCCCCATCATCGGCGATATCACGTCGTCGCTTTTCGGTCAGGCCAACCAACCTGCGGGCACGGGAAATGGAATATTCTCGGAAAGTGCGAATAATCGCCGGCTGGAGCTACAAACACGCTTCACATTCTGAAAGGGCAGCCGGTGAAATGAGGAAAGGGAAACAGCTGCGATGGCGAGTCGATTAGGAACGCTTGCCTGGGGGGTGGTGCTGGTCTCCGGGCTGTTTGGACAGCCGCCGGCGGGCGGCATCACGCTCACGCTGCAGGATGCCCTCGAGCGCGCGCGCAAGGTGGCGCAGCAGTATCAATCGGCTGTGATCACCGCGGAACTGGCGCACGAAGACCGGGTGCAGGCCAAGGCGGCGCTGCTGCCGACGGTGAACTGGTTCAACCAGTACATTTACACGCAGGCCAACGGCACGCCTTCCGGCGTCTTTGTGGCAAACGACGGGGTACACGTTTACAGCAACCAGGCGATCGTTCACGGCGATATCTTCGCGCCGGGCAAGCGCGCGGATTACCAGCGCGCCATCGCGGCGGAGGCGGCCGCACGGGCCAAGGCCGAGATTGCCGCGCGCGGACTGACGGCCACCATAGTGCAGGATTATTATGGCCTGCTGGCAGCGCAACGCAAGAGCACGAACGCCGAACAGAGTCTGAAGGAAGCGCAGGAATTCGTCGACATCACGCGCAAGCTGGAGGCTGGGGGCGAGGCCGCGCATTCCGACACCGTCAAGGCCGAGATTCAGCTTGCGCAGCGCGAGCGCGATGCGCAGGATGCGCGGTTGGCCGTCGAGCGGAACCGCATCGGCTTCGGCGTTCTGTTGTTCACCGACTACACGCAGGAGTTTTCAGTGGAGGACAACCTGGCTACCGCGCCGCCCGTGCCGCCGCGGGCGCAGGTGGACGAATTGGCAGGGCGCAACAATCCGGATATCCGCGCGGCCCAGGCGACCGTGCAGCAGGAGCATTTTGAAGTGTTGTCGGCGCGGGCGGCCTACCTGCCGACGTTGTCGTTCGACTATTTCTTCGGCATCGATGCCAATCAATACGCCATCTGGAATCGGGACCACGAGCGGAACCTGGGATCGGCCGCGCAGGGCACCCTGACGATTCCGATCTGGAACTGGGGAGCCACGCGCAGCAAGGTCCGGCAAGGGGAATTGCGGCTGCGCCAGGCGCGCATGGATTTGAGCCTCGCGCAACGACAGTTGCTGGCGAATTTGAATTCGTTCTATCTGGAGGCGCAGGCGGCCAGCGCCCAGTTGGAATCCCTGCGGCGGTCGGCGGATCTTTCGGCCGAGAGCCTGCGGCTGACGCTGCTGCGCTATCAGGCGGGGGAAGTGACTGTGCTGGAAGTGGTAGACGCGCAGAGCACCCTGGCGCAGGCGCGCAATGCCTACGCCGATGGGCTGGTGCGGAATCGGGTGGCCCTGGCCGGGCTGCAGACTCTTACGGGAGAGTTTTAGATGAAAAAAATCAATGTAGCTCTGGCGTTGTGGGCGCTTCTCTCGTTAACGGGTTGCGCGAAGAAGGAAGAAAAGGAGGCGGAGCCGGTCGTGCCGGTGCAAGTGACCGCGGCGCGCAGCGATTCCATCCGGCGCCTGGTGGAGGCCGACGGCATCCTGTATCCGCGCAACCAGGCGTCCGTGGTGCCGAAGATCAGCGCGCCGGTGCGCGTCTTCCATGTCAATCGCGGCGATCATGTGCGGGAAGGCCAGTTGCTGGCGCTGCTCGAAAATCGCGACTTGGCCGCGGCGGCCGAGGAAAGCAAGGGGCAATGGAACCAGGCGGAGGCTAATTACCGGAGCACGGCATCGGCTACGGTTCCGGAAGAAGTGGTCAAAGCCCAAACCGATGTGCAATCCAGCAAGGAGGCCATGGACGCCGCGCAGAAAGTGCTCGACAGCCGGCAGAAGCTATTCAAGGAAGGCGCGCTGGCGCGCAAGCTGGTGGACGACGCGCAGGTCGCCTATGTGCAGGCGCACAGCCAGTTTGAAGCCGCTCAGCAGCATCTGGAAGCGTTGCAGAGCGTCGGAAAACAGGAACAGATCAAGGGCGCCGCCGCCCAGGTAGACACCGCCAAAGCCCATTATCAGGGAGCCGAGGCCCAGCTCTCGTATTCGGAGATCCGCAGCCCGATCAGCGGCGTGATCGCTGACCGTGCCGTGTATCCGGGGGAGATGGCCGCTGCCGGATCCCCGCTGCTGACCGTAATGGACGTGTCGAGCGTGGTGGCGCGTGCCAACATTCCGCAGGGCCAGGCGGGCGGTTTGAGAGTCGGCAGTCCGGCTACCGTTAAGCAGAACGATAGCGGCCAGGAATTACAGGGCAAAGTGATCGTAGTCAGCCCGGCTGTCGATCCCAACAGCACTACGGTACAGGTTTGGGTGGAGACCGCCAATCCGGGGGAGCGGCTCAAGCCCGGAGTTACCGTACACGTCTCGATCGTGGCCGCGGTTATCCCCAACGCCGTGGTCATACCGCCGGCCGCCCTGCTGCCCGCGGCGGATGGCAGCACGCAGGTGATCGTGGTTGGCAGCGACGCCGTGGCGCATACGCGCAAGGTCGAGACAGGCGCGCGCGAGGCGGACAAGGTGCAGATCGTGAGCGGCCTGAAGAGCGGCGAGCAGGTGATCACGGTGGGCGGATTGGGCGTGGATGACGGCACCAAGGTGCAGGTGGCGAAGCCAGGGGAGAAGCCCGCGGCCGGCGAGAAGGAGGAATCTTGAGCAGCGCCTTGGAACCGCCGCCAAACGGGGAACAAGCCGGCGAGCATTGGACCGCCCGGCATGCCAAGCCGGTAATCTTCGTTATTGTCACGCTGGTGGCGGTGGGCATCTACCTCGCCAGCACCATCCCGGTCGCGGTATTTCCATCGACGGACTTTCCCCGCGTGGTGATCGGTGTAGACAACGGCGTGGCGCCCATCGACCAGATGCTGGTGACGGTGACGCGCCCCATCGAGGAAGCCGTCAATGCCGTACAAGGCGTGGAGATGGTGCAATCGATCACCAGCCGCGGACAGGTGGAAGTGGATTTGTTCTTTTCCTGGAGAGTGGACATGTTCCGCACACTGGAGCTGGTGGATGCGGCCCTCGCGCGAATTCAGACCAGTCTGCCGTCCACGGCCAAAGTGACCTCCAACCGCTTGACCTTCGCGGCCTTCCCGATTATGGGCTATAGCCTGACGTCGGAAACCATTCCGCAAACCCAGCTCTGGGAAATGGCTACGTATGCGCTGAAGCCCCGCCTGAACCGGCTGGTGGGGGTTTCCACGGTCGTGATTCAGGGCGGACAGGAGCCGGAATTCGAGGTGCGACCCGACCCTGCCAAGTTGCTGGAGAGCCAGGTGAGCGTGCCCACGCTGTTGGATGCGATTGGCCGCAGCAATATGATCGATTCGCCCGGCCTGATCGAGAACCGGCACGAGTTGGTGTTGAGCCTGGTGAGCGGACAGGCCCGCACCCCGGCGCAGATCGCCAACATTGCGGTAA
Source organism: Bryobacteraceae bacterium (assembly GCA_035308525.1). Taxonomy (GTDB): domain Bacteria; phylum Acidobacteriota; class Terriglobia; order Bryobacterales; family Bryobacteraceae; genus Bog-159. Next base: position 20,665 of record DATGGM010000072.1, on the reverse strand, counting down.
AGACCACGCCGGCCGGCGCGCCTGTGCACATCGGCGATCTGGGACAAGTCCTGCCGTCGGTAAAGCCTGTCTACACCCTGGTCACCGCGAATCAGAAGCCGGCGGTGCTGCTGAATATCTACAGGCAGCCGGACAGCAACACGGTGGTGGTGGCGGACGCGGTGCACGCCGAGATCGACCGGCTGCGCCGAACGTTGCCGCGGAGCGCCGTGCTGCAGCCGTTCTACGACCAGTCCGAGATAGTCAATGATTCGATCCAGAGCGTGCGGGACGCCATTCTCGTGGGCCTGGTGCTGGCATCCCTGATTCTCGTGTTGTTTCTGAGGGATTGGGGAACATCGCTGGTGGCGGGGCTGGTGATTCCGGCAACCGTGGCTGTCACGTTCATCGCGCTCAGGGCGCTGGGCCAAAGCTTCAACCTGATGACGCTGGGAGGGCTGGCGGCGGCCGTCGGGTTGGTGATCGACGACGCCATCGTGGTGGTGGAAAATATCGTGGCGCACCGCGATGCCGGGCAAACACGCGGCGATGCCATTCGGTTGGCGATCCGCGAGATACGGGTTCCATTGGTCGGCTCGACGATCACGCCGATCGTAGTGTTCCTGCCGTTGATTTCGATTACGGGCGTGACCGGTGTGTTCTTCCGGGCGCTGGCGGTGACGGTGGCCGTGGCGCTGTTGACCTCCCTGGTGCTGGCGATGACCTGGACTCCCACGCTCAGCCATTACCTGATTCGCAAACAGTCCGGACGCGCCGGCCGCGAAGGCGTGCCGCCGCGCGTGATGCGCGTCTACGAACGGCTCTTGCGGGGCATGTTGGAACACCCGCTGGTGTTCGTGGCTTTAGGGCTCCTGGTAATCGCTGGCTCCTACGTGTGCTACCAGGCGCTGGGATCGGATCTGTTGCCCGGCATGGACGAAGGCGGGTTCATCGTGGATTATACGATGCCCGCCGGGTCGTCGCTGGATGATACTAACAGGGTGATTACCGACGTGGAAGGCATCCTGCGCCGAACACCGGAAGTGGCCAGCACGTCGCGGCGGACAGGCTTGCAGTTGGGCCTGGCGGCGGTGACCGAAGCCAATCGCGGCGATATCTCGGTGAAGCTCAAGCGCAAGCGGGACCGCAGCGCCGAGGAGGTGATCGCCGATGTGCGCGAGAAGGTCACCAAGCAGGAGCCCATGCTGCAGGTGGAGTTTCCGCAGTTGCTGCAGGACATGATCGGCGACTTGACGAGCGCGCCCGAACCCGTAGTGATCAAGTTGTTTTCCCAGGACCCGGCGGTGCTGCGGGAATGGGCGCCCAAGGTGGCGGACGCGATCAAGAAGATCCACGGCGTGGTCGACATTTTGAACGGCATCGACAACACCATCAGCGGGCCGGCGCTCACCTTTCAAGTGGATCCGGCGGTGGCGGCGCGCGCGGGGTTCACACCGCAGGAAGTGGAGCTGGATGCCAGCGTGATTCTGCAGGGCGAGCCCGCCCCCACGCCGGTAGTGGTCAACGACCGGGCCTACACGATCCGGGTGCGGTTTCCCGAACAGACCCGCTCCACGCTGGACGCCATCCAGAATACCCTGCTGGTCAGTTCCACGGGAAAAACCGCCACGTTGGGGTCGGTCTCGAATGTTTCGGAAGAGCCGGGACAGACGGAGATTCGCCGCGAGAACCTGCAACGCGACGTGACGGTGACCGCCCGTCTGGAAGGTCTCAATCTGGGCGCGGGCATGGCGGCCGTGCAGAAGACGGTGAACGGACTGCATCTGCCGTCCAACATCCGGGTGGCGTACGGGGGCGGCTACGAAGAGCAACAGCGCTCGTTCCGTGACCTGGCGTTCGTACTGGTCCTGGCGGTGCTGCTGGTCTTTATCGTCCTGCTGTTCGAATTCGGCAGCTTCGCCGCGCCGGTAGCCATTCTGGCGTCCGCTCTGCTTTCCACCTCGGGTGTTTTTCTGGCTCTGCTGGTAACGGGTATCACATTCAATATCTCTTCGTTCATGGGGTTGATCATGGTGATCGGCATTGTAGCGAAGAACGGGATCCTGCTGCTGGACGCGGACCGGAGATTCCGCCTGGAGGGCGCCGCGGCCGAGGAGAGCATGATCCGCGCCGGGGAGCGGCGTTTGCGGCCAATCATCATGACGGCATTGGCGACGGTGGCCGGCATGATCCCGCTGGCGCTGGCCTGGGGCGCGGGATCCCAGATGCTGCAGCCGCTGGCCATCGCCGTGATCGGCGGCATACTGGCGTCGATGGTTTTGTCGCTGGTGGTGACGCCCGCGGTGCACTACTATCTGGCGGACCGCTTGCGATTTCGACGGCCTCAGCCGTCGTAATGCAGCGCCGTCATGGGATCCACGTGCGACGCCCAGCGCGCCGGCACATAACCGGCCACCACCGTGACGGCAGCCAGCAACAGCGCCGCCGCGCCAATCGCCATTGGGTCGAGCGCCGTTAGTCCGAACAACTGGCTCGAGATCCAGCGCTTGGCCGCCAGAATGGACGGCAAACCGAAAACCATGCCGACCGCCACAAGCAGCACCGTTTCGCGCAGTACGATGCGCAGGATATCGCCCGGCTGCGCGCCCAGCGCCATGCGGATGCCGATTTCATTGATGCGGCGGGTGACATTGTGCGCCATCACGCCGTATAGCCCGATCGACGCCAGCCCCAGCGCCAATAGCCCAAAGAAAGCTGCCAGCTGACTGATGGCGCGCTCCGTGATCATCGACTCGCCCAGCAACTCGTTCATCGAGCGAATGTCTAGCGGGGGAACGGCCGGCGCCACTTCCTTGACTGCGGCGCGGATGGCGATGGCCACCGCCCCTTTGTCGCCGCTGAACCGCACCTGGAACGAGCAGAAGGAGGGCTCGTCGCCCGCCGCATTGAAGAACGGCAGCCAGAACTCGGGACTGGCGGGCTCCCGCAGGCTGTTGTGCTTGGAGTCCGCGGCCACGCCGACCACCACGAATTGCTGCGGATGATCGTGGTCGTACCAAACCCGTTTGCCGAGCGGATTGCTGTTGCCGAAAAACTTGTGCGCCATGGTCTGGTTAATAACCCCTACGTCCTGCTTGCCGCGCTCGTCCGCGGCGTTGAATTCGCGTCCCATTACGATGCGCTGGCCGATCGCCGAAAAGTAGCCGGCGGGGACCAGATCGTTCCGCACCCGGAACTGCGCGTCTGTTTTCGGCGTCGAAGCGTCCAATGAAATCTGATGGCCGGTATCGTTGCCGGCGAAAATCCCCATGAAGGCCAGTGCCGCGCCCTGCACGCGCGGAATGTTCCGCAAGCGCGCCAGTAACTGCGTGTGGACCTGGTGGACGGCGGCGCCTTTGTAGCCGCTGGTCTCCAGGAAGCCAAGATCGAATTGCAGCAGATGATCGTGGTCGAAGCCCGGATCCAGATGCGCCAGGTTTTGCAGGCTGTGCAGAAACAGGCCCGCGACCATCAGCACCGATAGCGACAAGGCAATCTGCCCGACTACCAGCAGCCTGCCCGCGGGCAGTTTTCCTTCATAGCCGCCGCCTCGCAGAGCGCCCTTCGCGGCTCCTTGTAGCGCGTCGTTCAATCGCGGCCGGGTGGCGCGCAGGCCTGGTATCAGCCCGAACAGGACTCCGGTAAGCAGCGAGAGTCCCATAGTGAAGGCCAGGATTCGCGCGTCCGGACGCAAATCGAGCATGACCGGGTTGGAGCCGGAGACCAGCCGCAACAGCAGCCGGTCGCCCCATTGCGCCAGGACGATGCCGAGTGCCCCACCCATTACCGCCAGAAGGACGCTCTCGGTCAGCAACTGCTGCAGCAGCCGCCTGCGGCTGGCGCCCAGTGCCATGCGGACGGCGATCTCTCTCTGCCGTGCCGCCCCGCGCGCCAGCACCAGCGTGGCCACATTGGCGCACGCAATCAGCAGAATCAACCCTACCATCGCCATGAGGATTTTCAGCGGATCGCCCACCGAATCGCTCAGAGTGTTCGCCCCACGGCTGCCGTCCACCAGTGTGATGCGGGAATCCAGATACTCCCGCCGGCGGTCGGCCGACATCCCCGCGGCTTCGGGCTCGCGTATCTGCCGCTGTGTGAGGTTAATGCCGGACTGCGCGTGCTGCCGGGTCATTCCGGGCTTCAATCGCGCGATGACCTGGAGCCATAGAATCTTCTCCAGCGGATTCGACGGTTTGGCCAGGAAGTCGGTCCAGGCCGGAAATACTTCCGTCTGCATCGTCAGAGGGACCCAGATGTCCGTCGAGAAGCCCACGGTCTCGCCCGAGTACCCAGGCTGCGCCACCCCGATGATGTCGAACATGTTTTGGCGGATACGAATCTTACGGCCGATGATGGCCGGATCCAGCGCGAACCGGCTCTTCCAGTACCCGTGGCTGATCACGGCGACCGGATTGGCATGCTGCACCTTGTCGGCATCGGCCGTGAAGATCCGTCCGCGGAAGGGGCGGATTCCCAGCACCCGGAAGTAATCGCCGCTGACCAGGCTCACGTCGGCCTGCTCGCTCTCGCCGGCGCGAGGGGCATCCGCCACCGCCACTTCGGTCCGGCGCACGTGGCTGTCGGCGGCGCAAAGGCCAGAGAAAACCTGGTTCCGGTCGCGCAGATCCTGAAACTCGGTATAGGCGTAAAGGTATCGGGCTCCCGATCCGTCTCCCACCCCGATGCCGTGCGCCTCGGGATTGGAGAGCATCACGAGCTGCTGCGGATTCTCCACCGGCAGCGCACGCAACAGGACGGCATTCAATACCGTAAACAGTGCCGTATTAGCGCCGATACCCAGCGCCAGCGTCAATAGCGCCACCACCGTGAAGCCGCGGCTGTTGGCTAACCCGCGCACACCCAGGCGTACGTCCTGCCACAGCGATTCCATGCGCATAACAAGCTATGACGTTTCGTCTGGCCGCCGGTTGGCAAAAACTGAAGTGGTTTAGGGCGATCTAACGCATTTGGGTAGGCGTGGCTACCAGGCCATTGTGTGCCGCCCGCTGCGGACGCCCAATGCCGCAATAATCAAAGCCCGCCTGCCGCGCCGCCTCCGGATCGAACAGGTTGCGGCCGTCCACCAGGACGGCTCGCGCCATGCGCCTGGCCAACGTGTGCAGGTCCAGCCCCGCGAACTGCTTCCACTCGGTCACCAGCACCAGCGCATCGGCTTCCTCGGCCGCGTCCTCCGCCGATTCGCAGTACTGAATGCGGAGGGCCGGATAAATTGATCGGCACGCCGGCATGGCCACCGGATCGTATGCCTTTACCCGCGCACCCATCTGCAGCAGGCGCTCGGCGATCTGCAGGCTGGGAGCGTCGCGCAGGTCGTCCGTTTCAGGCTTGAAAGCCAGTCCCAGCAGCGCAATCGTGCGGCCCTTCAGGATAAAGAGCTTCTCTTGCAGCTTCTGGATGACCAGTTGCCGCTGGGCGCGGTTCACCTCCAGCGCTGCTTCGAGCAAACGGCTTTGATAGCCGTACTCGCGCGCGGTGTGCAGCAATGACTGGATGTCCTTGCCAAAGCAACTGCCGCCCCAGCCCACTCCGGGATTGAGGAAACGCGCCCCAATGCGCGCGTCCAGGCCGATGCCGGCCATCACTTCGGGGGCCTCGGCGCCCACCCGCTCGCAAATGTTGGCCACCTCGTTGGCGAAACCGATCTTCACCGCCAGGAACGCATTGGCTGCGTACTTGATCATCTCCGCGCTGGTCAGCGTAGTCGTAACCACCGGCACCTTGACCATGGCGGCCGGCCGTGGCAGGAATGCCGGCGGCTCGAAGCTCTGCGCCACCAGCGGGCGATATAATTCCCGCAGCGTCTCGCGCGTAAGCTCCTCTTCGGCGCCGAGCACGATGCGATCCGGGTAGAGCGAGTCGGCAATGGCGCTTCCTTCGCGCAGGAATTCCGGATTGCTGGCGATTCCGAAGCGGATGCTCTTCGGATCGGGCGGACGCGATTCGCGGATGCCTTCGCGCACCAGCGTCTCCACCAGGTTTCCGCTCCCCACCGGGACTGTGGACTTGTTCACCACCACTCGAAACCGGGAGTCGTCCATGGCTGCCCCGATACTACGCGCGGCGGCTTCCAGGTAGCAGAGATTGGCTTCTCCGCTCTCCAGCGGAGGCGTTCCCACCGCGATGAAGATCACGTCGCTCCCGGTGGCCGCGGGTGTCAGTTCCGTGGTAAAGTCGATGCCGCCGCGCCCGTCCGCTAGTTGCAACAGTTCTTCCAGCCACGGCTCGTAGATGGGCATCTTGCCCCGGCGCAGCATCTCGATCTTCTCTGCATCCGTGTCAACGCACGTAACGCGGTGGCCGAGATAGGCAAGACAAGCGCCCGTCACCGTTCCTACATAACCAGTACCAATTACCGTGACTCGCATGGAGATACGCGTACCGCCCGCTGACATTGAGCTTATCACGCGATAGCCTCCGCGAATGCCATACAATAGTTAGCTACCGGACGTGCCCAAGCGAGGTACCGCAAAAGCATCGGCGGCCAAGGCCTCCGCGCAAGTCAAGCCCCGGGCAAAGTCTTCCGGACCCATCCAAGACAAGTGGCCATTGGTCCTGATCCTCTTCGGAGCGGTGGCTTATTGGAACAGTCTGCACGTTCCTTTCCTGTTTGACGACCGGTTTCACATTGTCGAAAATACGCGTATTCGCCGGCTTTGGCCCCCGTGGACCTTATTGCTTCACACATCGCGGCCGGTGGTCAATCTATCGCTGGCGCTGAACTACGCGATCGGGCGCCTCGATCCGCTCATCTATCACATATTGAATGCCGCCGTGCATATCTGCGCGGCCCTGGCATTGTACGGCGTGCTCCGGCGCACGTTCCTCTCCGGCCTGCTGCGGGAGCGGTTCGGGCAATCCGCCAACCGGCTCGCCGGACTTTCCGCGCTGATCTGGCTGGTGCATCCGATCCAGACCGAGAGTGTTACTTACACGATTCAGCGCGGGGAGTCGCTGATGGGCTTGTTTTACTTGTTCACGATTTACTCCGTCATTCGCGCGAGTGACTCGGGCCGGCGCCTGTGGTGGTACGCCGCGGCTGTCGCAAGCTGTTGCCTGGGGATCGGCTGCAAAGGGGTGATGCTGACGGCGCCCGTGGTCGTGCTGCTCTATGACCGCGTGTTCCTATCACGTTCGTGGAACGAGTTGGCGCGGCTCCGCTCGAAACTGTACGCGGCTCTTGCCGTCACTTTGTGTTTGTACCCGCTGCTGCTATCACAGGCTCCCGTGGAGTGGAAGGAAAGCGCCGGGTTCGCGTATGCCGGCGCATCGCCGTTCCAATACGCCATCACGCAGCCCGGCGTGATCCTGCACTACCTCCGCCTGGTGTTATGGCCGGATAAATTGTGTCTCGATTATGGCTGGCCCACCGCACGTAACATTGGCGAAGTCCTCCCGCAGTTGCTGCTGGTGGTCGCCTTGCTGGCAGTCACCGTCCTGGCATGGCGCCGCAAGCCGGCGCTGGGCTTTCTGGGGGCATGGTTCTTCATCATTCTGATCCCAACCTCCAGCTTCATACCGATCGCCGATGTCGCGGTGGAACACCGGATGTATCTGTCCCTGGCGGCCGCGGTGACGTTGGCTGTCACCGTCCTGATTCTTCCGCTGCGCCGCGCGACTGGCCCTGTTATCACCTGGGCTGCCTGCGGGACGATCGTGGTAGCCCTGACCGCCGTGACCATCCGCCGCAATCTCGACTATGCCTCGGAGTTAGCTATCTGGCAAGATACCGTGGAAAAAAGTCCCGGAAATCCGCGCGCTCAATACGATCTGGGGCATGCGCTGGAGGCAGCCGGCCGGACGCAGGAAGCCATTCTGCATTATCAGAAGGCCCTCGAAGAAAAGCCCGACTACGTAGACGCTCTGAACAATCTGGGGCACGTCCTGGCGGTGTCCGGCAAAGCGCCGGACGCTGCCGGATACCTCCAGCGCGCCCTCCAGCTCAAGCCCAACCTGCCGGAAGCGCATCTCAATATGGGTTACGCTCTCGTTCAGCAAGGGAAAATCAAGGAGGCTATCGCGGAGTGGGAGGAAGCGTTGCGCATCAGGCCGGACTACGCGGAAGTACACAACAACCTGGGGATTGCGCTGGCCATGGACGGCCGGATGAGTGAGGCCATCGATCACTGGCAGGAGGCCCTCAAGCTAAGTCCCGATTCGGCGGATACGCATAACAATCTGGCCTACGCTCTGTCCACAACCGGGAAGACGCGCGAGGCCATCCTGCATTACGAAGAAGTCCTGCGGCTGAAGCCCGACTACCTGCAGGCGCTGGATAGTTACGCCAGGCTGCTGGCCACCCTGGCTCCGGCGGATGGCGGTGACCCGAACCGCGCCATTGCACTGGCTTCCCGCGCCTGCTCCCTCACCGGCAACCGCGAGGCCACTTACCACGCCACCCTGGCCCTGGCGTACGCCGCGGCCGGCCGATTTCCGGATGCCACCAAAAGCGCGCAGGACGCCGTCGAGTTGGCACGCGCCGCGGGTCACCCCGAGTTGGCCCGCGAGTTCCAGGGCCGCCTGGATCTGTACCGCCGCGGCCAGGCCCGCTAACCGTTCGTTCACAAGCGCAAAGGGGCGCGTTTTGCCGCGCCGCCATATAAGCGAGGAACTCCTTAGATTCAAGTGGCGCGGCTCGCCCCGTCTTGCGCGTGTTCCTCAAGAGTCTTTATTGGAGGTTTCGCTACAATAGATACGATCCGGCGGCATGCAAACCATCCTGGTGATCGATGACGACGAGAGCTTGCGCGACACCATCGGGGTGATGCTCGAGCAGGAAGGCTTTCGCGCGGTGCTGGTTGCGGACGGCCGCGCGGGCTACGAGAAGTCCATGCTGCTGAAGCCCGACCTGATGCTGGTGGATTTGCGCCTGCCGGGCATGAGCGGCGTCGAGATTTGCAAACAACTGCGCGCCGCCCACGTGGGCACGCCCATCATCGTCTTGAGTGCCTTGGGCGATGAAATCGACAAAGTGCTGCTCCTCGAAATCGGCGCCGACGACTACCTGGTAAAGCCTTTCGGCACCCGTGAACTGTTGGCGCGCATTCGCGCGGTGCTCCGCCGGGCGTCCCCGGAAGCGCGCAAGGTGGTGCGATTCAACGAAGTGGAAGTCGATCTGGAGCGCCGCGTGGTCAGCAAGCGGGGAGAAGAGTTGAAGCTGACTCCCGCCGAATACAATCTGCTGACCTATTTCCTGCAGAACCCGGATCGCCCGCTGACTCGCGATATGATTCTGAATTCGGTGTGGGGCTATGAGTTCTTTCCCAACACCCGCACGGTGGATGCGCATGTGGTGAAACTGCGGCAGAAACTGGAGCCGGAGCCGAACGTGCCGCGGCATTTCCTGACGGTACATGGAGTGGGTTATCGGTTCCTGCCCTAGCCGCGAGTTTTTACAGGTTTTTTACAGCCAAGCGACCGTCCCGCCAAGCGGGATGGGCGAAAATGTACGCATAGAGGTGGAACGGAACTTGGAAATGCGTGGCGGCACAGTAGTCATCGTGGAAGATGCAGCTACTTGCGCGACGACGCTCGAGATGGCATTTCTGGGCATACCGGACATCGCCGTGGCCGTGCTCCCCACGGCTCAGGAAGCCCTGCGCCTGCTTCAAAGAACGGATTGCGCGGTGCGGGCCGTGGTCACGGACCTGAACATGCCGCGCATGGACGGATTCGAATTCATCGAGCGGATCCGCGCCGAGCCGCGCCACCGGCGGTTGCCCATCATTGTAGTCAGCGGCGACACCGATCCGGCCACCCCCCAGCGCCTGACGGCCATCGGCGCGAACGCTTTCTTTTCCAAACCTTATTCGCCCGCCCAGGTGCGGCTCAAACTGGAGCAACTTCTCGATGCCAAGTCTTCCGATCCATCCCCGTAGCCGGCCGCCGGCTTACATCCGGCGATGCCTGTTCATTTTACTTGTGCCGGGCAGCCTGGCGGCCCAGGCCCCCGACATGCAACAGATCATGGATCGCCTGGACCGTCTGGAAAAGCAAAACCAGTCGCTAACCGAAGAAGTACGCCAACTGAGGCAGGAACTGTCGGAGGTGCGCGGCCAACCGGCCGCGGCCGCCCCGGCGCTCGCCGAGAAGGTGGACGTCCAGGAGACCCGTACCGCGGAACTGGCACAGACTAAAGTGGAAGCCTCTCAACATTTTCCTATCCGCCTTACAGGCACGGCTCTGTTCAACGGCTTCCTGAACTCCAAAGGAAGCGGAGGACAGCAGTATCCCACGTTTGCGTGGCCGGACAGCGTGGCCAGCGGCGGCGGCAGCTTCTATCAGACCACCATCGGTCTGGACTACTCCGGGCCCCAGAGTTTCCTGGGCGGTAAAGTGCACGGCTCGGTCTATATGGATTTCGCGGGCGGCGCAGGTCCGCCGCTGGATCTCGGGTTCCGCCTGCGCACCGGCGACATCGAAATCGATTGGGCCAATCGCAGCATCCTGGCCGGAGTGGAGAGTCCCATTTTCGCGCCGCGCCAGCCCACTTCTCTGGCGCAGGTGGAGGTGCCGCTTTTGTCCGGGGCGGGCAACTTGTGGTATTGGTTCCCCCAGGTGCGCTTCGAGCAGAAACTGGTCCTGGGCGAGGACACCGGCATCCGTGCTCAATTCGGGGTGGTGCAGACCACCGAGGTTCCCCTGTATCAGCAACCCGCCGTCAGCCCGGAGGCCGCGCGGCCGGGCATAGAAGGCCGGTTTGAGTTCTACCACGGCTCCCCGGATGGCGCACGCATTGAATTCGCCCCCGGTTTCCACACCAGCATTACCCACGTCTCCGGCACATCTATTTCGTCCAACTTGTTTTCGCTCGATTGGTTCGCCAGTCCCTGGCGGAAGCTGGAATTCACGGGCGCCTTCTTCAGCGGCCAGAACGTGGGGCCCGTGGGCGGCCTGGAAGGATTCACCATATTGCCATCGGGCCTGGTTATTCCGGTGCACGCCAAAGGCGGTTGGGAGCAATTGACTTTCCTGGCCACCTCGCGCCTCTCGTTCCACCTCTTTTCCGGCCTGGAGGCTGACCGCGCGGCGGACCTGACCGAGTACAACATCACACGCAACTGGATGTACGGCGGAAATCTGTTCTATAAGATCGCGCCCAACGTGATACTCGCCGTGGAAGCTTCCCAGGCGCGCACGACGTATATTGAAAGAGGTGTGCGGCTCAGCAATCACTATGATCTGGCTCTGGCGTATCTGTTTTAGCGGCCTCTGGCTGCTGCCATTGTGGTGCGCCAGCGTGAAAGGCAGCGTATTGCTGACCGACTCGCGCGATCCCGGGGTGCGCCGCCACAAGGACCTGCGCGGCGTCGTGGTATGGCTCGAGTCCACTAACGGGCGTGCGGCGATACCCGCCAGCACGGCTGGCCGCGTGCAGATCATGACGCAGAAAGACAAGCATTTCGACCCGCACGTGGTCGCCATTCCCGTCGGCGGAGGTGTGGATTTCCCCAACGACGATCCCTTCTTTCACGACGTGTTTTCCAACTACAGCGGGCAGCAATTTAACCTGGGTCTCTACAAGCCGCAGAGCACCAAGCGACAGATATTCACGCGGCCCGGCATTGTGCGCGTCTTCTGCAATATTCATCCGACCATGAGCGCCGTCATCGTCGTGCTGGAAACGCCCTGGTTCGCCGTCTCGCGCGCTTCGGGCGACTTCGAGATCCGCGACGTGCCGCCGGGCGCCTACACGTTACACATCTTCCACGAAAGAGCCACTGACGACACGCTGCGCGCGCTGATACGGCCTGTCGCAGTCGAAGCGGCGACCCTCGTGCTGCCCCCCATCGCCATCTCCGAAACCGGCTATATTCCGGCGCCGCACAAGAACATGTGGAACAGCGACTATCCCCCGGCGCTCGACGATTCACCGGTTTACCGGCCAAAGCCATGATCGCGTCCTTCTCACGCCTGTCGCTTTTGTGGAAGATCCTGCTGGCCACTTCCGTGGCTGTCACGCTGCTCTTTGCGCTGACCGGCTGGATCGTGGTGCGCAACGCCGTCGATACCACCAAGCGCACCATGGAAGATGAGCTGGGCGCGAGCTTCCAGGCCTATCAGTCCCTTTGGGAGGCCCGCGCGGAGCTGCTCGCTTCGGTAAGTTTGACGCTTAGTCAGATGTCCGATGTGCGTTCCGCGTTCGGCACGAGAGATCCGGCCACCATTCGCGATACCGCCAATGAGTTATGGAACAGGCTGGCCATCAAGCGTGCGGTTTTCCTGGTCACGGATGCGCCCGGCAAAGTGATTGTCTCGGTGGGCGCCATGCCTGTCGCCGAACGGGATGTGCGCACGGCGGCGTCCCAGTTTCCCGACCAGGTTTCCGGCTTGCTGGTTCGCGGCGGCCATTTGTACCAGACCGTATTCACACCGGTCTATCTCGAGGGCGTCCTGCAGAATGTGCTGGTGGCTGGTTATGACGTGGATGACCTGGTAAAACAACTGCGTGCGGCTACCGGCGGCAGTGAGTTCCTATTTTTATCGGAAGGACGTCCCATTGCCTCGTCGTTGCCGCCCGACGCAGCCCGGGATGTGGCCGCCAGGCTGACGGCAACCAAGCGGTTGGGCGACTACGTTCTGAAGTACGCCGCGCGCGGTACGCCGCTCTCGGATATTCAGGGCAATTCCATCGGCGAGCTTTGGATTCTGCGCTCTCAGTCGATGGCCTCCAGCGAGCGGCTGGCGGATCTCCGCCGCAATATCATTTTGCTTTGGCTGGTGGCCGTGGCGGCCAGCCTGGGCCTGACGTATGTGCTGGCCCGCCGCATCGTGGAGCCGGTCAAAGAACTGGACCAGGCTGCCGCCGAAGTCGCCCGGCAGAATTATACCTACCGGGTAAAAGCGGCCAGCCAGGATGAGTTGGGCCGCCTGGCAAGGACGTTCAACGCCATGTGCGCCTCCATCCAGCAAGCCCGCCAGGAACTCATCCGCCAGGAGCGCATCTCCACCATCGGGCGCCTCTCGAGTTCCATCGTGCACGATCTCCGGAATCCGCTGGCCGCGGTTTACGGCGGCTCGGAAATGCTGGTGGATGCGGAGTTGAGTCCCACGCAGGTCAAGCGCCTGGCCGGAAATATCTACCGCGCTTCGCGCCGCATACAGGAATTGCTGCAGGACCTGCTGAACGTCTCGCGCGGCAACGCGGCCGGCGCCGAAATCTGTAACCTGCGGGAGGTGGCGGTGGCCGGCTGCGAATCGCTGCTGGCTTCCGCCGAGGCACAGCACGTCGACCTGGAGATCCGTATTCCGGAAGACATCGAGTTGCCGCTGGAGCGAAACCGCATGGAGCGCGTCTTCTCGAACCTGGTGGGCAACGCCCTTGAGGTGATGCCGGATGGCGGGCGCATTCAGATCTCAGCCCTGGCCGGCGGCGGATACGTAGTGGCCGAAGTGAACGACACCGGTCCGGGCATAGCGCCGGAGATCCGCGACAGCCTGTTCGATCCCTTCGTCAGCGCCGGCAAGAAGAATGGCCTGGGTCTTGGCCTGGCGCTGGCGCGCCAGACGGTTCTCGACCACGGCGGCGATATGTGGGTCGAATCCGAGCCGGGGCAAGGCGCATGTTTCCGGCTGCGGCTGCCCGTGACGGAAGCCAGCCGCTCCAGTGAATCGGATCGCTTGGCGCAGCCACCGGCCGCCAGCCGCTAACCGCCGGAAGACATCCGATCCGGCAGCTATACTATGAATTCCATCCATGCGCTACCAGGACGCCGGTGTCAACATCGATGAAGCGGAACGCGCCGTCTCCTCCATCCGCCGGCTCGCGCGCCAGACCTTCACGCGCGGCGTGCTGACCGACATCGGCTCCTTCGGGGCATGTTATTCTCTCGCGGGGTGGAAGCGGCCCGTGCTCATCAGCTCGGCCGATGGGGTGGGCACCAAGATCAAGGTCGCCTTTATGACCGGCCGGCATGCGACGGTGGGCGAGGATCTGGTGAATCACTGCGTCAACGACATCGCCGTGCAGGGTGCCCAGCCCCTGTTCTTTCTGGATTATTTCGCCACCGGAAAACTGGAAGCCGGCGTGGCCGCGCAGGTTGTGGCGGGGCTGGCGCGCGGCTGCCGGAATAACGGTTGCGCGCTCATAGGCGGCGAAACCGCCGAAATGCCCGGCTTGTATGCGCCCGGTGAATACGACCTGGCGGGCTTCATCGTGGGCGCGGCCGAGCGGCGGGCCCTGCTCACGGGCAAGCGCGTCCGCGCCGGTGACGTGCTGCTGGGCCTGCCGTCCACGGGCCTTCACACCAACGGCTACTCGCTGGCGCGCAAGCTCCTGTTTGACGTAGCCGGCTACACCCCCGAAACCGTGGTTTCGGAACTGAGCGGCACGTTGTCCGACGCGCTGCTGCAGGTTCACCGCAGCTATCTGAAACCCATCCGCGCCCTGGCGGATGCCGGCCTGTTGCGCGGCGCCGCTCACATTACCGGGGGCGGCATTACGGATAACACGCCGCGCATGCTGGCCGACGGTCTGGCAGCGGAAATCAATACCGATGCGTGGACCATTCCGCCCATCTTCGAACTGCTGCGTCGGCTCGGAAATTTGCCCGAAGACGATTACCGGCGGACGTTTAATCTGGGTATCGGGATGATTCTGGCGGTGCCGCGGTCCGGTATCAAGCGCGCGGAGACGGTTTTGCGCAAACTGGACGAGCCTTCCCTCGTGATTGGCCGCGTCGTGGAACGAAAGCGCCGCGCGCCGCGGGTGGTGTACCGGTGAAGCGCCTGGGAATCCTGCTTTCCGGCCGCGGCTCGAACTTCGAAGCCATTGCCGATAACGTGGCCTTGGGCCGGATCGCAGCCGAGATCGCCATCGTGATCTCCAACCGCCCGGAGGCGCGCGGGTTGGAAGTAGCCCGGCAACGCGGTCTGCCGTCGGTCTGCCTCCCTTCGAAGGGCCTGGACCGCAATATCTTCGACGGCATGCTGGTGGAAGAGCTGAAGAAGCACGCAGTGGATCTGGTCTGCCTGGCGGGCTACATGCGGCTGCTCAGCGCGGGCTTTATCCGCGAGTTCGCGGGGCGCGTGCTCAACATCCATCCGTCTCTGCTGCCGGCCTTTGCGGGCTTGGACGCGCAGCACCAGGCCCTGGAGCACGGTGTCAAGATAACCGGCTGCACAGTCCATTTTGTTGATGAATACCTGGACGCCGGCCCTATTATCGTGCAAGCCGCGGTGCCCGTGCTCGACGGCGATACCGTCGAAACACTGTCGGCGCGCATCCTCAAAGAGGAGCACCGCATCTACAGCGAAGCCATCAGCATCGTATTAAGTGGGGACCTGCGGATTGAGGGCCGGCGCGTTATGGTTGACGCATAAAGCCGGCGAGATCAGGGCCGTTCTGGGCTGCTGTCGCCTGGTGAACTCCGAGAACCTGACCGGCGGCAGTTCCCCACGCTCCAGTTGCCGTACAACCGCCCGTTGGTACCGGCGCAGCGCTTCGTCCCGGCGCGAGCGGGTCATTCCGCAGCCCTGTAGATCGAGCAAAAACTCAACCTCCCAGGGTTGAAAGCAGGTGCGGCGAACTTGTCCCTGCAGCAGCTCCTTTACGAGCCGGCTGAAGCGGTTGGCGATTAGTTCCAGATCCACCGGCTCTTCTGTCACACCATCTGCATCGGCGGATCGCGGATGAAACTTTAGTAACCCAAAGCTGACACTCTTTTACACTACGGAACGGACCCCCATCGGCCTTGCGTACATCTATCTAGGTGAGTGCAGGAGGTAATGCAATGGCTCCACAAATTGAAATGCCGAGAGTTCCACTAGCCGCCGACGAGACCGACGTCATGCGGGAACAACTGGACTACCTGATCGACCACGTGGCAGTAGCAGGCCAGTGCGGTTGCCCGGAATGCCAGCGCTACCTCCGCGTACGATCCATCCTGCTCGAGATCTTCGACGAGCCCCGGCCGGTGAAGGTGCAGGCCATATCTCCGCCGTTGGCGAGAGCCGCGTAGGTCGAGGGGGCGGACTTCCCGGGTCCGCCCCCCGGTGTCTAGGGAGCCACCGCCTTCCAACGAATCGCCAGGTTATTGGCGTTAACCGTACCGATCCCGGTGGCGAAGTCCCACCCGGTGCCGGTCGGGTACGCCGGCAAATAAGAGCTGTCGGATGTCGACAACACCCCGTAGGTTCCGCCGGGCTTGAAGCAGTCGCCCGAACCGAACGTGCAGGGCACGTCCATGTCGCCCAGCGTGACATCGTAAAAGACGCACGTGCTGGCGGCCGCGTTGCCGAGCGTGGAATTACAGGTTGTCGAACCGGTGGATCCGTATTCCCGTCCGGCTAGCTTGTAATAAGCATAGTTGGGGTTGCCTTGCGGGCTGCCGTTCATCTGGTTTACGAGAGCCTGTATACCGGCCATCATAGGGGACGAGAAGGATGTCCCGCCGGCCCCCAGCCAGGTATCCGGCGTGCCCGAACACGAGGCGCCGCCAAAAAACGGGTCCGAGAAACAGATCGGATAATAATGTCCCCACACGCCGTTGGCCGCGAATAGCGAAACGTCCGGGACGTCGCGCACCGAGTCGTTAGGGTTGCCCAGGACCTTCTGCCACGAGGGCTTTGGGTAGCCCTTACAGGTTCCCGAGACCACCCCGTAGACCGATGGCGCTCCTGTGGCACAGCCGCTCGGGCCACCGCTGCCACCCGTGGTGCCAAGGAAGAATTCTTCGCCGATGGAACTGTTGCAGGCGCCGTTCGCACCATAGGTGTGGCTGTAGCCCAACGCGTTGGCAACCAACACGCTGGCGCAGGTGTCATTCCAGGGAATCTCGGGAATGTAAGATAGGGCGGATTCATAATACTGGGTGTTCGCCGAACTCCAGTAAGTGCTGTTCAAGCCTAGATAGCTGTCCCCAAAATCCGTTCCGCCCACCGCCACATTATGCTTGGTGCCCCCCCAGCCGGTAATCCCTATGCCGTGCACGGCATCTTGAGCGTTACGGTCGCAGCCGGCTGCCGCATCGTCACCCGAGGAGACGAAAATCGAGACGCCCTCCGCGACGCCCTGCTGATACGTGGCGTTGAACGCCGCGTTCGCACTGGCGCCGGTGAACGCCTCACATTCTCCGTAGCTGACACTCATGATGGCCGGCGGCGTGCCGCCGGCATTCAAAAGGTTTTCAATCGCGATCAGCCCGCCGAAGGTCACGGCCGTGTCGGCGCAGGAAGCCACTTCGATCGTCGCGCCCGGCGCCGCCGCGCTGGCATATTCCGCGTCCACCGCTGCCTCAATCGAGTCGCCGTTGACGCCCGGATCGGAGCAGTTGTTCTGGCCCGATGAAGGCGGATTGGCTGAAATAAGGTTCCCGCTGGTGAACAGGTCCAGGCCGAAAGTCGACCTGAAGTCGGTCCAATCCGCGGTGCTGTAGAAGTCCGTATCCTCGATTACTACTACCGTCTGGCCCTTGCCCGTTACCGACTTATTGAACAGCGGCTTGATATTGTAAATTTCGGCGACGTCGCCCGGAACCACCAGGTAATAACCGTTGCCCACCGTGTAGTCGGCCTTGCTCCGGTACATCGGATGCGGCCAGAAGTTGTGCAGCGAGACAATACCCGCGATAGCCGGCGCGAGCGCCGCCGGAATCCGCGGGTTGCTCATATTGGCGATGTGCGGCGTGCCGTTCACCGCCAGATTGTGAATGTCCGTGTGGAATGCCGCGCGCACCTGGCCCGCCGTGCCCGAGAAGTCTATCAGCATGCCGCTCGGATAGACCACGTTCACCGCGAAACCTTCAGAAGCCAGCCAGCTCCGAATGGTGTTCAGATCCTGCGCCGCCAGGCCGAACTTCTGGCCGTACTCCGCCGTGGTGAGCCAGTGATGATAGTTTGGCGAGGTTGGATCGTGAAGCTGATCGATCCACGTTTCCACCGCCTGCTCCTGTTGCGGGGCGCGCTGCAATTGCAGCAGCATGTGATCGATCAACATACTGTCCGGCACGCGGCCCTGATCGTTGGCCGCGATCGCTTCCGGGCGGACGTTTCCAGCCAGCGTGACCAGCTTGCTCTCGTCAATCGGCTGCGTAATCAAAACAGGAGCCTGCGCAAAGCCGCACGATGCGAGCCCCAGCGCCACAACGATTCTGTGCATCATCCTCTTCCTCCTGAACTCGGTTTCCGTCCCCGGGATTTTCGTGGATAGTCCTCCCGGCTCCACCGATTGTACAAGCAACCCGACGCCGCGGAAGGTCCCAATTGTGTTGAACTTTACACCCTTGCGATCCGGCCGTTTTGTGATACGTGTCGAGTCATGCAAAACTCAGATGGCATCTCCCGCAGAAGCTTGCTGGCTGGGGGGGCATCCGCCTTCTCCCTGCTCCAACCGCGCGGTGCGCGGAGCGCGTCGGCCGACCGGCTGAAGGCCGGCCTGGTGGGTTGCGGTGGGCGTGGCACGCAGGCGGTTGCCGATCTGCTCACCGGCAACGAGCATGTCGAGCTGGTGTCCATGGCGGACGTCTTTGAAGACCACCTGGAACAGTCCCTGGCCCGCCTGCGCGATCCGAAGTTCATCGGGCGCTATGCAGGCATCACTGTGGACCGCAACGGCCGGCCACAGGAGATGAAAGCCGAGGACCTGGTGGCCTCCATACAACCGCGCATCCGCGTCGAGCCCGACCATCACTTCACCGGCTTCGACGCTTACCAGAAGCTGCTGGCCTCCGATATCGATATCGTGATGCTGACGACGCCACCCGGATTCCGCCCGATGCATTTCGAGGCTGCCGTGAACGCCGGCAAGCACGTGTTCACGGAGAAACCCATCGCCACAGATCCGGTGGGCGCGCGGCGCTTCATCGCCGCCGGAAAGCTGGCCGCCGAGCGCAAGTTAACCGTCGTCTCGGGCGCCCAGCGCCATGCCCACCGCGAATATGTGGAAACGGTACAGAAGGTCCACGATGGCGCCATCGGCGACATCACCGCGCTTTATTCTTATTACCTCAGCGGACCGGTCTTTCACGCCGACCGCCGCGAGCCGAAATGGAGCGACATGGAGTGGCAACTCCGCAATTGGTATTCCTTCATCTGGATCTGCGGCGACCAGATCGTCGAGCAGCACTTTCACAACATCGACTTCATGAACTGGGTGATGAACGCGCATCCGGTGAAAGTGGTGGCTTCGGGCGGCGCGGCCTGGCGTCCCCGCGAGGAACTCTACGGCAATATCTACGACCACATGAGTTCGGACTTTACCTACGCCAATGGCGTCCACCTGAGCAGCCATTGCCGGCAATATCCGAAAGGTGTTTACAGCAACGTGAGCGACTCCATCGTCGGCGCCAGGGGCCGCAGTAATGGCATGGATATGGGGGCCAAAGGGATCAATCCTTACGTCCAGGAACACATCAACATGGTCAAGAGCATCCGCGGCGATGGGCCGTACCTGAATTTTTCCCTGCCCATCGCGGAAAGCACGCTGACCGCGATTATGGCGCGCGAATCGGCTTACTCCGGACAGGAGATCACTTGGGATCAGATCATGAATTCCCAGTTAGACCTGATGCCCAAGGCGTTCGGATACGACGTGAAGATGGAGCCTGCGCCGCTGCCGGTGCCGGGCACTTACAAGTTCGTCTGAACAGCCAGCACCTCGAAATGGTCCTTCTCTTCCCAGAGCGGTGAAGACGAGCCGGGATCGGCGACGCGAATCATGGTGCCCCGCAGCTTTTCGCCGCTCACGACCAGCTTCACGTAGTGGTAATTCGGAAATCCCCGGTCTTGATACAGATCCTTGGGCCCGCGCTCGACTGGACGCGGCTTGGCTCCTCCGCCTCCCGATACAAGGTAGACAATGCCGTCCCGATCGAAGCGTTCGTAGTTGTGAACATGCCCGGCCGCCACGATAAAACGAACGCGCGATTTCTGTGGCGCCGCTGCCAGGAACGCGGCCAGAGCCGCCTCGTTTGGCCGCCCGTTGTGGCTATCGTCTCCGTCGGCTTGCACATCCACCACGGGCGGATGGTGCAGATTCAGCAGTAGAAAGCGCACGCCGGGCGGCAGACCTGCCAACTGTTTACTTACCCACGTCATCTGTTCGCTGCCGGGAGTGAAAGGCAAGTTGCTGTCGAGGTTCAGGACATACACCGAATCGCCAAGTTGCACCGAGTAATATCGCAGGCCGCGGAGTTCGGGAAACGCGCTCCACCAATTATCCAGACACGCGCCTTCCAGGCCCTGAAACTCGTGATTTCCGAGCGCCGGATAAATCCGTATATGTTCCTCCCGCCAGAGGTTCGTTTCCGACCGGTACACCGCATAATCGTTGGCGATACCACCGTGCCAGGGGATGTCGCCGCTCAACAGGACCGCGTCGGGTTTTTCCGATGCAATCCGGTCAACCAGCCACCGGCGCACCTTTGGATTGGTGGCCCCGGTTTCGCTGGGTGCGGTGAACCGCATATCGCCGTACGTAACGATCTGCAAAGGCCTGGACAGGTCGTGGCTACTGGCGCGGAAATCCGGCCCCGCCCGTTCCGCCGCGGCCGACGGGCGCTTCGCCTGCCTACAGGCGGGAATCGCCAGCCATGCAAGCAGGATCGAGGAAAGCAGCAAGCGCGGATGACGTGTCAAGACGGGATCTCTCTCGTTACATAATACGCGAAGCCTGCCGCGACGCTCATACTTCCAGGCCGATGGAGCGCATCAGTTCCAACGCATTGCT
>DATGGM010000071.1:0-1597 GCA_035308525.1 Bryobacteraceae bacterium | reverse complement strand
GGATCCAGATCATGGTGATCAGCATGACCGGAATGAGTAGAACGGTGACCCATGCGCCTTGGGCGAATTTGGCGGTCAGGACCACGATGGTGGTGACTCCGGTGGCGAATGCGCCCAGGCCGTTGACGAGTTTGTGCTGCCAGGGTCCGCCATGGCGCTTCCAGTGCACCACCATGCCTGCCTGAGACAGCGTGAACGCCAGAAATGCGCCGACGGCGTACAGCGGGATGAGACGGTCGGTGACGCCGCCGAACAAGATCAGCAGGCCCGCGGTGAGGATGGCCAGCCCGTAGATGCCCTGCGAATAGACCAGGCGACGGCCGGTGGAAGCGAACGAGCGCGGAAGATAGCCATCGTGCGCGATGATGCGGCAGAGACGCGGGAAGTCGGCGAACGCGGTGTTGGCGGAGAGCGAGAGTACCAGCAGGATGGACCCGATGGACACGTAGTAGAAAATGCCTTTGCCGGCGACTGTGCGCAGCAGCATGGAGAGAACGCTCTCGTAATCCTTGACGGGGTCGGTGGCGCCGATGTGGTACGCGTTGGACAGATAGGCGATGCCCGCGAGCAGGACCATCAGGATCAGGATGATGATGGTCAGGGTCTTCTGCGCGTTGCGTGCCGTGGGCTCGCGAAAGGCCAGCACACCGTTGGAGACGGCTTCCACGCCGGTCATGGCGGCGCATCCGCTCGAAAAAACTTGCAGGAGCAGCCAGGCGCTGACCATCGCGCTGGCGGGAGGCATCGGAGGAATCGCTTCGACGGGGACGGGATGGCCGCCCGCGATCAGTGCCTTGACCACGCCAATGCCGATCATCGCGAACAGACAACCGACGAACACATAGGTCGGGAGGATGAAGGCGGCGCCGGATTCGCGAAGTCCGCGCAGGTTGACGATCATGATGATCAGCAGGATCGAAAGGCAGATCGCCAGAGTGTGGGGCTGGAGGCTGGGGACTGCGGAAACCAATGCGCCCACTCCGGCGGAAATGCCAACGGCGGCGGTGAGCACGTAGTCGATCATCAGCGCAGCCGCGGCCAGGAGGCCCGCGCCCGGTCCGATGTTTTCCCTGGCGACCGTATAGGAGCCGCCCCCGCCGGGATACGCGGCGATGGTCTGGCGATAAGAAAAGTAAAGAATGGCCAGCAGGACCAGGATGCTAAAGCTGATGGGCAGGATATAAACGATGCCCATCGCGCCGAGAGGGATCAACAGCGTCAACGCAGCTTCCGGACCGTATGCGGCTGAGCTCAGAGCGTCCAGGCCGAAGATCGGTATGCCGGCAATGGGCTCGATTTTTTCGGCCCGCTGGTTCTCGGATGCTAAGGGCCGTCCGAAGAGGATGTCGAGGAGGGGCATAGACAATTGTCGCCGAAATGCACCCTGTTTTCCTTGGTACACTAGGCGGTCATGCCGACGCCAAAAGAGTCCATGCACGCCCAGCCCGTTGCAACTGTGAATCGATGGCTGATTCCAGTGGGGGCGGTCATGGTGCATATCTGTATCGGATCTGTGTACGCGTGGAGCACTTTTACGCGGCCGATTCTGGCGGCGCTGCCGAAGACTCCGTCGTGGTTCAGCCCTCCCTACACTACG
>DATGGM010000070.1:0-1879 GCA_035308525.1 Bryobacteraceae bacterium | reverse complement strand
CTGGCAGACGCCTTTCAACAATGCAGGCACGCTGCTGCCTACGTTGCGCGCTTCGCTGGTGGTGGCGGCCATGGTGCTGCTGATCGCCTGCGCCAATGTGGGCAACCTGCTGCTGGTCAAATCCGTCGGCCGCCGCCACGAAATGACGGTGCGGATCTCGCTCGGCGCCGGCCGCGCGCGCCTGATGCGCCAGCTCCTGACTGAGGGCTTGATCCTGGCCATCCTCTCAGCCGCCGGCGGATTCCTGGTGGCCTACTGGAGCCGCAATCTGATCACCCTGCAGTTCCCGCCGACTCCCGCCGGCATCGTCATTCATCTTCCCGCCCACATGGATTTCCGGGTGCTCTCCGTCAGCGCCGGCGTGTGCCTGCTCTCGACGCTGCTCTTCGGCCTGGTGCCCGCCCTGCAGGCCGGTAAGATCGACCTCGCCGCGGCCCTCAAAGCCGAGTCCGGCGGCGTGGTGGGCGGCCGCGGCAGAGCCTGGGTCCGCTCCGGCCTGGTCGTGGTGCAGGTGTCGCTGAGCTTCATCTTGCTGGTGGGCGCGGGCCTGCTGCTCAGGAGCTTCCGCACCGTGCGGCAGACCGATGTCGGTTTCTCCGCGGACAACGTGCTGGTCAGCAGCGTCGACATGATCTCCGCCGGTTACGACGGACCGCGCATCCGCAATTTCCAGGATCAGCTGGTCGAACGCGTCCAGGCGCTCGCCGGCGTACAGTCCATGGTTTGGTCGCGCAGCGTGCCGTTCAGCTACAGGAGTTATCCATCGTCGCCCGTGGCGGTCGATGGGTTCGAGACGCAGCCCGGCGAGCAGCCCACCGTGGACTACAACGAGGTCGGCGCGGCGTACTTCTCTACGATGGGGCTCCCGCTCGTTTCGGGCCGCGAGTTCATCACGGCCGACAACGAAGCCTCCGAGCCCGTGGCCATCGTGAACGAAACCATGGTTCAGCGCTTCTGGCGCGGCCAGGATCCCATCGGCAAGCGTCTGCGGGTGAAGGGGCGCTGGCTGCAAGTGATCGGTGTGGCGCGGAACGCCAAGTACTCCAGCATGCTGGAAACGTCCAAGCCTTTCTTCTATACGTCGCTGCGGCAGGGCGCCTTGGGCGGACAGAATTTCCAGATCCGTACCCGGCTCGCCCCCACCGCCATCGCCGGCGCGCTGGCGCGCGAAATCAAAGCCATCGACCCCAACCTCGCCGCCGGCGAAGTGATCACCATGCGCGAGAATATCGCCCGGCGCACGTGGAGCCAGCGCGCCGCGTTCACCCTGCTCGCCATCTTCGCCTGCATCGCTCTGTTGCTGGCCGCTGTCGGGCTGTACGGCGTGATGTCCTACGCGGTCTCGCAGAGCCGGCGCGAGCTGGGCCTGCGCATGGCGCTTGGCGCCACCAGTTCCGATCTGCTGCGTATCGTGATGTCGCAAGCCATGGGACTGACCCTTGCCGGAATCGCCGCCGGCGTGGCCGTCGCCCTGGCCCTTACGCGATTGCTCGGCGACATGCTGTACAAGATCAGCCCGCGCGACCCTGAATCGTTCGCCACGGCCTTCGCGGCCATGACCCTGGCCGCGGCGGCCGCCTGCCTCCTCCCGGCCTGGCGCGCCACCCAAACCGACCCCGTCCGCGCCCTCCGCGATTAGGCCGCCATGATGCCCGCACCCGCGAACACAACGTACACACAATCTTGTGTGCTGATTGTCTAGGCGATCAACCTCGCGCCAACCCCCGGCAAAAGCAATTGATCGGCCGGGCCGCCAGCTCCCTCCCCGGCTGCGGCGGCTGCTGCAAACTAAAGCTCCGTGCTACGCACCATGCAGGCGGCGGACATCGCCGGCATTCGGGCGATTTTGGTGCATGCAATCTCCGAGCCCGCCAAGCGC
>DATGGM010000069.1:0-4212 GCA_035308525.1 Bryobacteraceae bacterium | reverse complement strand
CATCATTGTCGGCACGGCCTTGTGGCTGATTAACACCTACGTCCTGATGGCCGGTATCATCAAGGCAATTTTGAATGTGGTGGTCGTGGCGGCGACCTGCGTCTGGGTGCTCCAGGCTCTCGGCCTGTGGAGTCAGACGGTCGAGTGGTGTCGCAACCTGAGAAGTCATCACACCAATCCAAGCGCTGGGTAAATCTTGCATGGGGCCGCCGCGCTCTCGCCGGACTCCGCGCGTCTCAATTCACAAATACTTTCGGACGGCCGGTTTTGGCATCGCGGATGCAATGCCAGTTTGATAGGAGAAAGACATGTGTGACTATTCACTTATGGCTGTTCCGAACCGGCTTGCCCGGAGCGGAGAGGAATTGGTGGTGCACCGTTTCCCAACTGGTGCGCTGGGGCTGGCTTCACCAGCGGAATTTCCCCATGATGCCGCGCCCGGCCACACCCGCCGCGCGACTTTCTGGGCGGCCGTGAAGGAGTTCTTCGCGCCCGTCGAACCGCGCTGTATCACCGCCGTGTGCATCCCGCCCGGCGCCCGTCTCATGCTGCACCAAATTCCCGCCGCGCTGCAAAAGGAACTCGGCGTGGGCGCCGACGAGCCAGTCACGTTCACCCAGATCAGCGCTGCCGCCAACACTTACCGCGATGCCGTTCGCTTTGCTGGGGGCCGTGAGGTTCGCTTGCAGCAGTTGCGCGAGGGCCAGCCTGTCGAAGTGCTGGATATGTCCGCCGCCGAAGAATTCGCTCCGCTTGAGTTCGAGTACTCCGAATCGTCCATCTGGCCCTGATCGCGCACCAGCCGGCTCTCACTGGCGCAGGAAGGTGAGAGTCAGAATCTCATGGCTTGGCCGCTCGACGGTTAGCCTAAGCGCGCCGTCCGCGGTCAGGCTGTACCTTTCCACCGTGGGTATCTTGTCCTCGGTCGTCGTGACTTGAAGAACGTCGCCCTCCCATTTGGCTTTGCATTTAACCGTCTTGCCCTCGTGAATGGTTGAGTTTTCGCTTCCGTCCACGCTGAAATTGTACGAAACCGTTCCCAGGGCTCCGTCATACGTGAACGAGCGCGAAACATAAATGTGGCCTTGACGGTCGTTGATCGTGACGTTTCCTGTTTCGATTGCCGGTCCGCCGCCGAATTCGCTGCGCGTGGGAACCAGCACCCAGGTGCCGTTCAGGAAGTGATGGCCGCCGGCGCTGGCCGGAATCGCCACCCCAAACAGGACCGCCAAAATCGAACAAATCATTCCCTTGCGTGATTGGGAGCACATGGTCTACCTCCAGGCATACATACCGCAAACCACTGGCCACCTGATTGCCCCTGGATTGAGTGGAGGTAACTTATGTCATCACGCTGCTTACCGAGTGTATTATTTGTAACCGCGGCGCTGCTCGCTTTCGGTGTGCCCGTTCGCGCGCACGCCCAGGACGCCAACCGTGACGTAGTCGAAACCCGCACGGACGCTGGTGGAATTGTGGATCGCGTCCAGCGCCGCTCCGGCGAGTTCAAGCAGGAATTCGACAAGGCCGTGTCCCATAGTATGATCGATGGCACGCGCCTCGAGGCGAATGCCAAACATCGCGCCGACGATCTGCACGATGCCGCCAACCGCCTCGGGGATGTCTTTCACGACAAGCGCGACAAGAATAACCCGGCCGTCCGCGACCAGGCCGACAAGACCATTGCGGCCGCCAGCGAGTTGAACCGCATCATGGCCAACCATCGCTTTACCGACCACCTGCAGCGCAACTGGGACCTGCTTCGGTCCGACCTCAACGCCCTGGCCGCGCTCTACGGTCTCTCGCCCCTCGAGTAGGGATCCGTTCACGCCACTTCAACAAACCGCGGCTTGTTACAATCCGGTAATGCGAGGCCATGAAGAAGTCCTGAAGCTCCTCAACGAAGTGCTCAAGGCGGAGCTCACCGCCATCAACCAGTATTTCCTGCACGCCAAAATGTGCGAAAACTGGGGTTATCAAAAGCTGGCCGCCTTGGACCGCCGGGAATCCATTGAGGAGATGCGCCACGCCGACATCCTGATGCAGCGCATCCTGTTCCTGGAAGGCATTCCGAACATGACCGAGCTGTTTCCCATCAAGGTTGGCCCGGACGTGAAGACCCAGCTCGAAAACGACCTGGCCTTGGAATTGGACGCCGTTCCCCGGCTGAACGCCGCCATCCAGACCGCCACCCAGCTCGGCGATAACGGGTCGCGCGAGCTCTTCAAGCAAATCCTTCTCGACGAAGAGCATCACATCGACTACCTGGAAGGCCAGCTCCACATCATCGACGAAATCGGGCTCGACAATTACCTGGCCCAACAGATCCATTCCGGTGGCACAGCCTGATGGTTGTTGTACAATAGAAGTTCACCTGGGAGGTGAGTCTTCTCGAGTAGCAGGCGCGCCATATCGTTCCCCGGTTTTCTCCCCCCGGTTTTCGGCACGGTCTCGCATGGCCTTTTTTCGCTTCTTTTCCCCGATGAGTGCCGCATCTGCGAGCGCCCCCTCCAAAAGTTCACGCACATCCCGGTCTGCGCCGGTTGTCTGCGCGATCCCCAGCCGCTAACTGCCGAATTCTTCTGCCTCAACTGCCGCACGCCGTTCCTGAATAGCTTTCCGCTGGATTCCGAAGGCCGCTGCATGCTCTGCCGCGGCGGAATGCGCGGCTTCGACGAAGCGTATTGTTATGGCGCTTACGAAGGCACTCTCCGCAAGCTGATCCATCTTTTCAAATACGCCGGCATGCGCCGCCTGGCCCGGCCGCTGGGCGCCCTGGCCGCCGCTGCCCTGCCGCGTGACCGTCAATTCGACGCGGTCGCCGCCGTCCCTCTGCACTGGCGCCGCCGCTGGCAGCGCGGCTTCAACCAATCGGAATTGTTGGCAAGAGCCATCGCGCGCCGCCGCGGCATTCCCGTTATCCCGGCCCTGCGCCGCGCTTCGTCGACCCGCGCGCAAGCCGGCTTGAGCAATGCCCAGCGCCGCGAAAATGTGACGGGCGCTTTTCGCGCGCGGCGCCGGTTGGCCGGCCTGCGCATCCTGCTTGTGGACGACGTGATGACTACCGGCGCCACCGCCGGAGCCTGCGCCCGTGCGCTCAAGAAAGCCGGAGCCCGCTCGGTCTCCCTGCTGGCCCTCGCGCGCGTGGATAGGCGATTTAAGGTTCAGGCCGACTTTGGCAAGCGAAAGGGACCTGTGTAGATGCCCAGTTTGAACAGACTGCAAAAACCCGTGTTGGTTTTGAATGCGAGTTACGAACCGATCAACATCTGCGCGGCGCGGCGCGCGCTGGTGCTGGTGCTGAAGGGAGTGGCGTCGGCCGAGGAGGAGTCCACCCACCACATCCACTCCGCGCGCTGCGCCGTGAAGCTGCCCAGCGTCATCCGTCTGCTCGAATACCGGCGCATTCCGCACCAGACCCGTGCCCTCTCGCGTAAAAATATCCTCATGCGCGACCGCTACACTTGCCAGTACTGCCATCGCACGCTGCCTTCGTCCGAACTCACGCTCGACCACGTGGTGCCCCGCGCCCGCGCCGGCGAATCCAATTGGGAGAATCTGGTGGCCTGCTGCAACCCGTGCAACAACCGCAAGGGCAGCCGCACGCCCGAAGAAGCCGGCATGAAACTGGCCCGCCAGCCGCGTCCCTTCAGCCTCCACACCAGCCGCCACCTCATGCGCCTCCTCGGCAAAAGCGACGAGCAGTGGCGCAAGTATCTGTTCTATTGAGTCCGGCGATGTCGGCCGCCTGCGCCGTACGCTGAAGCGGGATGATTTCACTTCCGGTAAGCGCGGTACTTTCAAATAAAGAACCCAACCGGTGGAACCAGCGATAATCAAGCATGCCTTCCCGAAGCCCGGCCCGCGCCGTCCTGATCCTCCTCATAGGCGCCGCTGTCGTCCCTGCCCAAACCATGCCCGCGCCTGCCGGTCCGGCGCAGCCGCCGTCCCTCACCGCGCTCAACAACGCATTCCGCGCAGCCTACGCCGATGCCAAAATCCGCGTCCTGGCGTCCTCCAGTCCCACCCTGATCGTCAACGGCGATAACTTCTCCCTGCTGCGCGATGGACGGCGCGTCGAAGCCAACGTCGCTGCCCCCATCTACGACCCCGTCAAGACCATCGCCCACATCCCGCTCGCTATCTATGTGATCCTGGCGCCCGGCGACGAGGCCTTAAACGACGATCGCCTCAAGACCCTGGCCGGCCTGC
>DATGGM010000068.1:0-11602 GCA_035308525.1 Bryobacteraceae bacterium | reverse complement strand
GGTCTGGCTAATAAAGAGGTACTGGTTTCGGGCGGACGGCTGGTCATGGACGCAGTCAACGAGAGCGGCGCGGAGTTGCTGCCCATCGACAGTGAGCACAATGGCGTCCATCAATGTCTTCGAGCCGGCAATCGCGACCAGGTGGCGCGCCTGTTCCTCACCGCTTCGGGCGGCCCTTTCCGCAATACACCCCGCGAAGCCATGGAGTCGGTGACTCCCGCCGAAGCCCTGAATCATCCAACGTGGAAGATGGGTAAGCGCATCACCATCGATTCGGCAACGTTGATGAATAAGGGTTTCGAAGTGATCGAGGCCTGCTGGCTATTTGGCTTTGCTCCTTCCCAGGTGGATGTGGTGATTCACCCCCAATCCAGCGTCCACGCCATGATCGAGTACTCAGATGGCAGCGTGCTTGCCCAGATTTCGGCGACGGATATGCGGATGCCGATCCAATACGCGCTCACATGGCCCGAGCGCAGCCATGCACCGGTGCCCAAGATCGACTGGACGCAGGCGCGTCGATGGGATTTCGCGCCGCCTGATTTCGAGCGTTTTCCCCTGCTGAAGCTGGCCTACAGGTGCCAGGAAGCGGGGGGCTCGGCAACCTGTACGCTCAACGCCGCGGATGAGGTGGCCGTCGAAGCTTTCTTGGGAGGCGAAATTCCTTTTACCGGCATAGCGTCTGTAGTCGAGGAGACGCTCTCGCGGATACCCAACCGCGAACCCCGCACGGTGGGCGACATACTCGAGATGGACAAGGAATCGCGTGCGCTGGCCCGCGAGCTGGCCGGCCGTCAGAAGGCCGCCGCAGCGCACTTCGTTCCGGCAAGGGTTTAAGACAATATGGCATTCTTTCAAAGCGCTTTCTGGTTCATGATCCTGATCGGCGTGATGATCCTCATCCACGAACTGGGTCACTTCTGGGCGGCGCGCTTTTTTGACGTCCGTGTGGACGCCTTCAGCTTCGGGTTCGGTCCGCGCCTGTTCGGCTTTCGCAGGGGAGAGACCGACTACCGCGTATCGGCCGTCTTCTTCCTGGGCGGCTTTGTGAAAATGGCCGGCGAGATCCCCGGCGACGACAACGCCACCGATCCGCGCGGTTTTATGGCCAAGCCCCGTTGGCAGCGGCTAATTATCGTGATGGCCGGTCCGCTCATGAACGTGGTTCTGGCGGTGGCCCTGCTCACCGGCCTTTACATGGTGAAATACCAGAAGATCGTGGATAGCGATGCCGGCGCGGTGATCGGCAGCGTATCCCCCAACACTCCGGCCGCCAAAGCCGGAATCCAGGAAGGCGACCGGATCGTCAAGCTGGATCGCCAGAAAAATCCCAGTTGGGACGACGTGCTGCTGAAAGAAGCCGAGAGCGCCGCGCGCCCCATGCACCTGACGATCGAGCGCAGCGGCAAAGATCTGGATGTCACCGTAACCCCAGTGCTCGACGAACGCTCGGGCATGGGTTCGGCGGGCTGGACCGAGAAGGGTGAAGTGCAGTTGGGCCCCGTAACCGCCGGCATGCCGGCACAAAAGGTGGGCCTGCAGCAGGGTGACCTGATCCTGTCCGCCGCCGGCCAACCCATCCACGCCACTGTCCGCTTCCATGAGGTGATTCGCGGCAGCGGCGGTAAGCCTGTGACCATCGAGTTTAAGCGCGATGGACAGGCGCGGGAAGTCACCGTGCAGCCCATCTGGAGCACGGCGGACGGGCAGCCCCGCTGGGTGATCGGCGCTTACGTCGAGCCCAAATACAATATTTTGACCACCCGCCTTTCGCTACCCGAAGCGTTGCGCGAATCCGTGCAGGAGAACGCGCGCAGCGCCAGCCTGATCTTCCGGCTGCTGGAGGGCATTGTGGAGCGCCGCATTTCGGCGAAGTCGCTCAGCGGCCCGGTGGGCATCGCCCAGATGTCGGGTGCGGCCGCCAAGCAAGGCCCCTCCGCGTTTCTGATGCTGATGTCCATGGTCAGCCTGAACCTGGCCGTGATCAACCTGATGCCCCTCCCCATCCTGGATGGCGGCAGCGTGGTTATGCTGGTGATCGAGATGGTGATGCGACGCGATATGAGCATGGCGGTCAAGGAAGCCGTGTTCAAAGTTGGCTTCGTGTTCATCATGATGCTGGTGGCCTTCGTGCTTTATAACGATATTACGAAGATTCTTCCGGCGGGCTGATTTGCATCCCGGACCGTCTAACAGTCATCTCAACCTTGAGCCATGGACTGCTCCTGTATCCGCTACACCGATTTACCGCACACCAGCAAGCTATTCGCGGATTTTACCTATCATCCGGATCGCGTCCAGTCCTTTTATCCACACATCGCCGCTTGTAACAGTTACGAGTCCATAACCTCCGAAATCCGGTTTCCAGCCGAGCGCCGGGCAGCCCTGGTATCCGCCCTCCGGCAGCAGAATGGCGACAGCCCCACTCTCGAAAAACTAGCCCGCGAAGGTACCGTAGCCGTGGTCACGGGCCAGCAGGTCGGCCTGTTCTCCGGCCCGGCCTACACAATTTACAAAGCTCTCACGGCGGTCAAACTGGCGCGCAGCCTGGACGATCGGGGCATCCCGGCCGTGCCGGTATTCTGGCTCGCCACCGAGGATCACGACTTCGCCGAAGTCAATCATTGCTGGGTCTTCGATGCCGCGCACCATCCTATCAAGCTGGAGAAGCCGCACTCGCCCGCATCCAGCCAGCCCGTCGGCCAGTTTGTGCTGAGCGCCCCGCCGGTCGCGGAATTGCGCGCGGCGCTGGCCGATTTTCCTTTCGGCGAGGATATCTCGGCGCTGGTGGAAGAAACCTACCAGCCCGGCCGCACCATGGGCGAGGCGTTCAGCGCGCTCCTGAAACGCCTGCTGGCGCAGTACGGGCTGCTGCATGTCGATCCCATGGCGCCCGCCATGCGCGAAATGGCGGCGCCTGCCATCCGCTCTGCCCTGGCCGCCGCGCCGGATCTCACGGCCGCGGTGCTGGAGCGCAATCGGGCCCTGGAAGCCGCCGGCTACCACGCCCAGGTGCACGTGGAAGATCAAACCTCCTTCGTCTTCCTGCTGGAAAACGGCCACCGCTACACGCTGCGTCGCTATGGCCGCGATTATCTGCAGAATGGCCGCCGCTTCTCGACCGAGGAGTTGATGGAGCGCGCCGCGCAGCTTTCTCCCAACGCGCTGCTGCGCCCGGTGGTGCAGGACTCCATGCTGCCAACCATCGCCTACATTGGCGGTCCGGCGGAGCTGGCATACCTGGCGCAATCCGCCGTAATCTACCGGGCGATCCTGGGCCGTATGCCGGCCGCCTTGCACCGCGCCGGCTTTACGCTGCTCGATCAGCGATGCCGGAAACTGATGTTGCGGTACGGCCTGACACTGGCCGATTGTACCCGCGGCGAGGACGCCGTGCGCGACATCATCGCCGCGCGCCTGATTCCGTCGGCGCTGGCCGGCAGCCTCACGCACACTAAGACGGAGGTCGAACAAGCGTTGGACCGCCTGGCCCGCGATCTATCGGGCTTCGACGCCAGCCTGGCCGCCGCCCTGGGCACCAGCCGGCGCAAGATGCTCTATCAAATCGCCAAAATGGAGCGCAAAATCGGACGCGAGACCATGGCGCGCGACGCCCGCGTGGCCCGCGATGCCGCCTATCTGTCAGGCCTGGTCTATCCTGAGCGCCACCTCCAAGAGCGGCTCTACTCTATCCTCCCGTTCCTGGCCAAGCACGGCACCGGTTTGATCGACGACGTTTACCAGTGTCTGAACCTGGATTGCCCCGACCACCAGTTGGCCGTGCTATAGACGGCACGCGCGTCCGCGAGCCTCAGTACAATACCCTTCATGCGCAACCTGCCCGCTATCTTTCTGCTCCTTGCCATCCTGCCTGCCGGCGCCCAGCTTTCGCAACCCGTTCCCGAACTGATCCGCGTGAATCCGCACGTCTACTGTGCGGCGGGCTACGCGCTGGGCAACGTGATCTTCATCTTGACCGAACGCTCCGTCGTGGTGGTCGACACGACGGAAGGCCAGGCGCCCGCGCAGGCCGCCCTTGATGCATTCCGCAAAGTGTCCGCCCTGCCGGTCAGCTACATCATTTACACGCATCACCACGGCGATCACATCCACGGCGCCAAAGTTTTCGCAACGCCTGAGACCAAGGTGATCGCGCAAAAGAACCACATCGAGGAGATGCGCAAATACCGCCTGATGTTCGACTATAACCGCAGGCTGAACCAAGTCCAATGGGCGGCCAGCGTGCCGCGCGAGCAGCGTGGCGCAACGCTCGGTGTGGACCTGCTGCACCCCGCGCAGAGCGGCTACATTCCGCCGCAAATTACCTTCGACGAGGAATACAGGTTCACCGAAGGCGGCGTGCGCTTCGAGCTTTACCACACGCTCGGCGAGACCGTGGACCATCTGATGGTCTGGCTGCCGGATTTCGAGACGCTCCTGCCCGGCGACTTGTTCTATTGGAGCTTCCCCATGCTGGCCAGCCCCGGCAAGCCGGACCGTCCCGTGCTCGAATGGGCCGCATCGCTCGACCGGATGCGGCAACTGCACCCGGCATATCTGGCCGGCTCGCACAGCCGGCCGCTCGAAGGGCGCGATACCATCGATCAGGCGCTCGCCAACTACGCGCGCGCCATTCGCTTCGTGCACGAGCAGACCGTCAAACGGATCAACGACGGCGAGCCGCTATACAAGATCCGCGACGGGGTGCGGCTGCCGCCGGATCTGGCGGCGCTGCCCTACCTGCAGCCCGTCTACGGAACTGTCGCATGGGCCGTCAACGGTGTATTCCGCCAATACACCGGTTGGTACGATTTCGATCCCGCGCATTTGAACGGCGGCGATCCGGAGGTGCTGGATGGCGCGCTGGCCGAGGCCGCCGGCGGCTCCGCGGCCATCGTCGAAAGAGCCCGCAAGGCACAGGCCGATGGGCAGCTTCTTCTAGCCCTGGAACTCGCGGAAGTGGCCATCGCCGCGGACAACAATGCCGCCGCGCACCATCTGCGCAAGGACTTGTTGGAGCGACTGGCCGCGCAGGCCGCCAACGGCGTGGCGCGCAATGTTTATCTGGAAGCCGCGGCCGGTGAGCGGCCTTAAGCTTACTGCACCGTATTCAAATACGCCACCAGATCAGTCATCTGTTGCGGATTGTTGAACCGCGGCCAGACCATCTTCGCCTGCTTCATGCGCGTGAACATCTGCGGACCGTGCTTCCACAAAGCCGAGATGATGGTGATTTCAGAGTACCCGCGCCCCTGGCCCGGCAGCGGCGGCGCGCCGTGCTCGCCGCCCATGTGGCATTCGGCGCAGCGCTTGGCGGCGAACACCTGCTTGCCGCGCGTCACGTCGCCCTTGCCATATACGAACTGCCGCATCCACAGGTAACTGAGTAACTGGCGCATCTCGTCTTCGGAGAGCTGGGGTACCGGCTGGATCATCCGGGGCGCGTGATTCCACATATCCACCGCGATCTCGGTGAGCGCCAGGCTATGCAGGCGGTCCTCCAGGGCCAGTTTACCGACATGACATTTCACACAGCCCTTGGACTCGAAGATGGCTTGCCCGCCCTCACCGGCAGTGAAAGCGAAGCGCGAGGGCAGCCCGCGCGTTTCCGGCAGGTTTCGCAGGTAGGCCAGGATGTCGCTCAAATCCTGCGCCGCCAGCTCCTGCCAGGCGATCTTCCTGCGCTCGAACGCTTGCCGCATGTTGCTGCTGTGGTCCCACATCTGCTGCACCAGGACGATCGGCTGCCCCAATGAACCCCACTTCACCACCGGCGGCGCACCTTCCGCCCGTGACTCGGTAATGCCGTGACACTCCGCGCAATGCCTGTCGGCGAAGGCCTGCTTCCCGCGCGCCGCATCGCCCGGCCTGTCGAAGAACCGCGTCGAATAAAGATACGCGAACAGATCGGCCGCGTCAGGCGGGCTCAGCCGGGGACGCTCGATGCCGGCCCCCTCCATGGCCGCCCACATCACCGGCGCGTGGTTCCACATCGCGCTGGCGAGCAGCGCAGGCGTGAAACCCCGATCCACGCGCGCGCTCAAATCCATCCCCATCTTCCCGCCCTTGCCATTCACGCTGTGACATTCCACGCAGCGCTGGCCTTCAAAGAGTCTCGCGCCTCGTTCCGAGTCGCCGGGAATCACGGGCGGCACAGCGGCCGCCGCGCTCCAAACCGTTAAAACGCAAACGCACAACTCTCGCATCCTAATTCCCTCGTTACACTTCGTTCTTCTTGAACCTCTCGATCAAGTGATCGCACGCCCGGACGGTCAAGGCCATAAATGTCAGCGTCGGATTCTGGCAGGCCGACGATGGGTAGCAGGCCCCGTCCATCACGAACAGGTTCTTCACATCGTGGGTCTGATTGTAGGGATCGAGCACGGATTTCTTCGGATCGGCGCCCATGCGCGCGGTGCCCACTTCATGGATCGCCATGCCCGGCATGGCCAGCTCCGAGTTCACTTTGATGTTGCGCGCGCCGGCGGCCTCCAGCATCTCCGCGGCGGAACTGGCGGCGTCCTCCATCATGGCCTTCTCGTTATCGCCATGGGTCATCTGAATGCGCAAAGCCGGAATGCCCCAGGCATCCCGCACTTCCGGATCGATTTCGCAATAATTGTCCCAGCGCGCCAGAGATTCGCCGAACGCGCCCAGGTCGATGCTGTATGAGCCCGCCAGGACGGCTTTCTTATAGTGCGCGCCAAAGCCTTCCGCGCCGAAATTGAATCCGGCGCCGGCGCCGCCCTGAAATCCGTAGCCGCGAATGAACCGCGGATGGCGCGGCCCGTTCAATATATTGCGATAGCGAATCACGTAGATGCCATTGGCGCGATGCGGCGCGCTGGGCGAAGCCGGCGTGGGATCGAAGCCCGGCAAATCACCGGCGGCCCCGCCGCCCACCGCGTGATCCATCAGGTAATGGCCGAGCGCGCCGCTGGAATTCGCCAGGCCCCCCGGATAAACTCGCGTGGATGAGTTCAACAAAATGCGTGTGGACTCCATGGCCTGCGCACAGAGGATCACGCACCTGGCCCGCGCCTGGTAGGTCTTGTGCGACAGACGGTCTACGTACGTAACGCCGCCGGCCCGGTTGTTGGCATTATCCATGTCCACGCTGCGCACCACTGCGTTGGTGATTAGCGTGCAATTCTTGGACTTCAGCGCATCCGCCACCGTGGTGAACGGGCTGCTGAAGTAGGAGTACGTCACGCAGCCGCGCTCGCACGGGCCGCAATAATGGCAGGCGGCGCGCCCGTTGTGATTCTGGGTCAGGATGGCGGTGCGCCCGATGGTGACCGTGCGGCCAAACTGCTGCTGCACGCGCTCGCGCAGCCGCACTTCCCCGCAGGTCATTTTCATCGGCGGCAGAAAATGGCTGTCAGGGAGCGTGGGATTCCCTTCCGCCGCGCCACTGATGCCCACGTAGCGCTCCACGATCTCGTAGTAAGGCTCCATTTCCTTATACGACAGGGGCCAGTCCTGGCCATAACCGTCGTGGCTGGCAGCCTTGAAATCCAGATCGCTCATGCGATAGCTCTGGCGTCCCCAGACCAGCGTGCGTCCGCCCACGATGCGCAGCCGCTGCCACGTGAACGGCTTACCCGGCGGACTGGTATAGGGATTCTGCAGGTCGTCCACGAACCAGTCGTAGTTGTACTCCATGCAGGCGTAGCACTGCTTCTGCACCGGCCGGGTGCGCGCGATCTCGGGCGACATGTCGCGGTACTTCAACTTGTAGGCCGGCATGTGCTCGGTGAATTCCTTGGGCGAGATGTTGCGCCCGGCCTCCAGGAGTGCGACTTTCAAGCCGGCCTCCGCCAGCCGTTTGGCCGCCCAACCGCCGGTGGCGCCAGATCCTACAACGATCGCGTCATAGGTCTCAGAAGCTTGTGCAGAGTGCATCGTTAAAGGTATTATAGTTCCGCTAATGAATCGCCGGGATCTTTTCCGCCAAACCCTGTTGGGAGCCGCGGCGGCCGCATCGGCTACGGTGGCTCCGGCGCGCGAGTTTCCCTCCGATTACGACGCGTCGAAAGACCTGGCGCGCGCCGATTGGAAGCCGCAGTTTCTGGACGATCACCAGAATCAGACGCTTATCGTTTTCAGCGATCTCCTGATACCGGCCACCGACACGCCCGGCGCCAAAGCCGCACTCGTCAACCGCTTTCTGGATGAGGTGCTGGCGGTCGAGACCCATGACACGCAGCGCAGTTTTTTGGACAGCCTGGCCTTCCTGGATGGCGAATCGTTCGCCCGCTATCGTACGGCGTTCGTGTATCTCACGCCGGAGCAACAGGCTGAATTGCTCATGTTCATGGCGTATCCGCACACGCTGGAGACCTGGGACGAAAACGCGCCCACCGCCTACCGCGGACATGCCCACTTTACCAACCTGAAGGATTGGATTTCGCGGGTCTACTATAGCTCGGAGATCGGCATGCGCGCGCTGGGCTACACCGGCGCACCCGGCGGCGTTTTCGAAGGCTGCAAGTAGCACAGCATCAGTCAGCGTAAATGGCGTTGAGCATGGCCGCCAGCCGCACCCCGCCTTTGTATATCTGCATGCGCACCACGGCCAGGGAGGCAGGGCCATAGGAGCGCGGCCCGTCCACCTTCACGTCGCGCAAAGCCGCCGGCGCATCCGTGGCGCAGTTGCGCGGCTGCACCTCGATAAACCGGGGAATCACGGGCAGATGCGGGCGCGCCTTGCCATACACCTGCGACTTGGCAATCTTGAAAGACTCCGCGGCGATCTGATCGATGCTGCCATAATCCTGCCAGCGCCGGATCCTGCCGCGAAAACGGGTCTCCATGGCGTCGAGGATGCCCGGGCCATCCTGAGCCATCAGGTTGCGGACCAGCGTGATGTCCCACACCGCGTGCAGGTTGTGCATGGGATCGAATCCAGTTACAGTCACGCAATTGCCCCCGGCATCGGCGTCGGAGACGCAATGCAGGGGCTGATGAATGTCGCCCGCGAAATGGATGAGGAAGGCCAACTCCATCGCTTCCGGCCAGGCGCCGTCGGCGCGATGCTGCTTCAGGTTCACCAGGTATTGGCGCATCTTGGCGACGATGCAATTGCCGTCCGGACAGCGCGCCGCTATCTGCGAGGGGCCCTCGAACAGTCCGATATCGATGTAGTGCCACGGCGCCGTGGCGCCTTTTCCGCCTGGCATATGATCCGGCCAGATGGCGGCGCGCGCCATGGCCTCGGCGAGCGTATCGGATGCACCAGGGGCCGCGAAGGCCGGGTCCTGGTTCAGGAGTTGCGCCACGGCGTGGCGCGCGCGATCGGCCATGTGCGCGGCGGCGATGCGGGCTACGGCCTGATGTCCTTCATCGCCCCAGCACCATCCCTGGCGCGGACCAAGTAACAATACGATGACGATCATTCGTCGCATTTTGATAACGCCAGTATAATGGCTATCAGGAGGGCATTTCGTGCAAGGTCCGCTGAATAGCCTCGAGCAGTGGGACGATTTCGTCAAGGACCGCTATGATCCGAACCGCGCACAGGAAGGATTCCGGCAATTCACGCCGGAAGCGCCGCCGGTGGTGCGCGAGTTCTACCGGCTCAATCATACGCATCAGACGCGCGAGTTCGTGCAGGGCAAGAAGCGGCAATACCTGGCGCTCGCCCAGCGGCGCATGGGCATTTGGGAAGCGCTGGAATACCTGAATACGTTGGTGGACGACAGCGATCCGGACACGGACCTCTCCCAGATCGAACATTGCCTGCAGACCGCCGAAGCCATCCGCGCGAACGGGCATCCGCGATGGTTCGTGCTGGCGGGGCTGATTCACGATCTGGGAAAGATTCTGTGCCTGTATGGCGAGCCGCAATGGGCGGTGGTGGGAGATACGTTTCCGGTAGGCTGCGCGTGGTCCGACAAGATCGTGTAT
Source organism: Bryobacteraceae bacterium (assembly GCA_035308525.1). Taxonomy (GTDB): domain Bacteria; phylum Acidobacteriota; class Terriglobia; order Bryobacterales; family Bryobacteraceae; genus Bog-159. The sequence goes on along the minus strand of DATGGM010000068.1, from coordinate 1,693 downwards.
CCGGAGTTATTCGCCGCTAATCCCGACTCCGCGGTGGCCGCCTACCAGACCCGCACAGGCATTTATGAAGAGGGGTGCGGCCTGGATCACGTCGATCTTTCCTGGGGGCACGACGAATACCTGTATCACGTGGTGAAGGACTACCTGCCGCAGGAAGCGCTCTACATGATCCGGTATCATTCGTTTTACCCCTGCCACCGGGAAGGGGCTTACGAATATCTGATGAACGACCACGACCGGAAAATGTTCGAGTGGGTAAAGGCGTTCAACCCCTACGACTTGTACTCCAAGAGCGCCGCGAAGCCGGATGCCAAAGCGCTGCGGCCGTTCTATGAGGGCCTGATCGCGGAGTATTTTCCGGCGCAGTTGGGCTGGTAGAGGCCGCCTGCCCTCACGCCAGATGGGCGCGCCAGGCGGCCAGGCCGGCCCGATTGTACGCCTGCAAAGCGCGATAGCCATCCGCCGCGGCATATGGGTCGCGCAACAGCTGCCGGCCGACGCGCGCGATGTCCAGCACAGTATCCGCACACGCCTGCCAGTATTTGGGCGCCCAGTCGATAGCGCTCGACACAACCGAGGCCACGCCTTCCGCGACGCCGTCGGCGGTGACCATATTGAATGACTCGGTGTAGCTCGGCTGCAGCATCAGGTGCATCCGGCTGGCCAGTTGACGGAACTCCCGCCAGCCGTGCCATCCGGCTTCCACCAGGCGAATGCGCGGGATCCGCGAGAGCATCTCCTTGACGGCCGCCATCACGCCCTGGCCGCCCTCCTCGCGATCCGAGGAAACCCAGATTTCGGTATTCTCGGCGGAGGCATGCCGGGCGATGACCAGGGCAGCCGCGGCGGCGCTCATGATGTTTTTCTGCACGCGGATGGCGCCGAAGATTCCCAGCCTAAGTACGCCATCCTGGTAAAGCGGGCGATGCGGACAGTCGGCGCTCTCAAGGTGATAAAGGTTCGGCAGGAGCGCGCACCGGGCGCCGTAGGCCTGCTCCACCCATTCGCAGAACTTGGCGGAGTTGCCGCCCACGGTGAAATTGGGCACGCGCTGCTGGAGCCACAGACCTTCCCGCAGCAACTTCACGGCGTGACGATCCGCCTGCAGGAATCCCACGTTGCTGTGGCAGGTCATGGCGAAGCGGACGCGCGAGAAATGCCGCACCAGGCGCTCGGTAAACGGTGTGTCGAGATAGGGCGCCAGGGTGACGACGTGAGTGATGTCGGGGCGGTGCGCCAGCCAGGCCCACAAATGGTAGCCTTCCCTCACCGCCCAGGCCTCGGCTGGAATGCCGGCGGCGCGCAGGCTCAACTCGCCATGATGGGCCGTGATCCCAAGTCCGCTATGGCTCAAAACCGGATTGGCGGCGCTGAGATTCTTATAAGCTAGAACAACTTTCATCCTGATCCGCCTAGACCCTAACACGAGCGCGCAAGCGCCAACCCAGGTCTCGAAACGGAAGTGGAAGAGGGAAAAGTAATTAGACCCGGCGCAAGTTGTGTGAACCAAAAACCGCGCGGCTCTCTTACACTGGAAGCAGCATGCAGATCGGCCAACGCGTGGCGCTCGCCGGGATCATCGTCAGCGGCGGCCTGGCGGTAATTAAGATTACGGCTGGGTTGATGGGCCATTCGAGCGCTGTGGTGGCCGATGGCCTGGAGTCCGCGGGCGACGTATTTGCGTCCGGCCTGG
>DATGGM010000067.1:0-3986 GCA_035308525.1 Bryobacteraceae bacterium | reverse complement strand
GGGCCGCGCCGCCACCTTCGTCTTCCTTGACCAGGCGCAGCACTCCTCTGGTAAAACCGTTCTGCACAGCATTCAGCGCGGCGACTTGCCCGGCATCGGCATGGTGGTGATTGACGGCGCCGTCAGCGCCCAGCGCAGCCGCAATACGCCCCCGGCGGCCCGCGTCCCGGAAATCACGAAGTAGGTAGTTGGTAGATGGTAGTTGGTGGCTGGTAACTTGACCGGTCTGATTGAGACCTGGCTGAAAGTAGCCGGCCAGTTTACTGGCGGGAAAACTCTAGAGCTCACCGGCAGGTTCGCTCGACCGGCCGGCGAAGTCGAAGCACCCCTGCCACTTCCTTGTCCCCCCGCTGCTGTTCCAGGGAGTTCTCAGGTTCCACCTACCCCCTACCGCAGCCCATCTTCCCCCTTGATCTTGTCCTTGGTCAGCCCACCCACGCGCGGCAGCGGTCGCCCGCTATCCGTCACCGCCACCGCCACCAGAATTTCATTCGCCCGAGGCGCGTCGTTGAGGCGCACTTCCATGCCGTCGAAGTGGCTGCGCACGAACGCCGCGTCCTTGTGCCCCAGCGGAATGTCCAGCGCCACGCCCATTCCCCCGCGCTTTTTGGAGGAGGGAATCAGCGCCGCGCCCTTGCCCAGCACCCGTCGCACCGGCGTGCCCAGCTTGGGATGCAGGATGGCGGCCGCGTGCTCGATCTCGCCGTTTTCCCCCACCGCCGCCGCTTTGCCATAGCTCTCCGCCGCTGTGGGCGCGATCCCCAGCGCCGCCACCGCCCGCTGGGTCAGCAACTCTCCCAGTTCTTCGCCAATATCCATCAGCTCCGAAAGATCTTGCACGTACTTGCCCGCGCACGGATTCTCGATCACCGCCACCGCGGCGGCGCGGCGTGTCGGCGGCTCAATCGCGCGCCCCATCTCGCTTCTCGTTTCCTCCACGAATGTCGCCAGCTTGCGGATTCGCGCTCTCATCGCAGTCCGTCTTCTCCTTTGATCTCTGAAGCTTTCAGCCCGCCCACCCGCGCATGCACACGCGGTCCCGTGGTCATCACCAGCGCCAGCACCATCTCGTCGGCGTGCGGCCCATCGCTGATGCCCACCTCCATGGCGTCGAAGTGGCTGCGCACGTAGGAAGCGTTAATGTGCGTGATCGGCACGTCCAGCCTCGTTCCTGGCCCCCCCACCTTCTTCGTTGAAGCCACGATCGCCTTCGCCCCTCCCAGAACCTCACGCATGGCGTAGCCCCCGGGCACGTGCCACAGCGCGCCGTGTTCCAATTCGCCCGCCGCGCCCACAATCGCGCCCTTGCCGTAACCTTCTACAAACTTAGAATCCCCGCCCAGCGCCGCAATCAGCGCTCTCGCCATCTCCATCCCCAGCGGCTTCAGATCATCCATGAATCCGGCGATCTCCGCCACATACTGGCCGGCGAATGGATTGTGAATGACCGCCAGCGCCGCCGCCCGCCGCAATGGCGCTTTTGGGGCCGGACCGCCTTCGTGAAAAATCTCTTCCACTGTCGTCAGCATCTTTCTCACCCGCACCTCAGGCATGAACCAGGCTCCGGGTCTTTCGATCCGACCATTCAAGACCCAACTCTGCGCCCGCGATTCTGGTTTCTTTGTGCAGATGCAGCGCCGCGGAATGAATCAGCCCTTCTGCCACCAGTTCCTCCGCGACCACCATTCCAGCCCGCAGCGCGCGGTCAGCCTCCTCCGCGGAGAGCTCGCCTACACCTTGCGTCACCAGCAGTTCGCCCAGGTCGCTGTCGGGTGCAAGGCTGCACGCTGGCGCGCGAACTACTTTCGGGTTCCCCGGCAAATCCACGGCGTTAGCAATGATGGTAGCCGCTGCATCGGCCCGGGCCGCGGTTCCCGCCAGAACTGTTACCGCATCCGCAATGCCCAGCGAGAAGCTTCGCCCGCGCCAGCCGCTGGTCGCGATCCCGCGAATAGGCTCGTCCGAACTGACGGTGGCCGTGCCGAACAGCGACCGCCGCTCCGGTCTCTCCACCATGCCAATCACGAAGCGCTCCCCCGGCGCCAAGTGCAGCGCGATGTCGCCCCCATCATTGACGTAAGCTTTCGCCAGCTCCGCTGCAGCCGTCATTGTCACCAGGATTTCCTCTGCCACTGCTCCTGCCACCGCCGCCATGGGTGTAATGAATGTCCGCTCCGCGTAGGGTGCTACTGCCGTGGCCATCCGCCTTGCAATCTTGCCCTTCGGCCACAATCCCCCGGTCACGGCTTGCGAGCGCAGCAACGGAAGCTCGGAGCACAATTCATCCAGCACGCCCACAAACCGCCGGACCGCCGCTTCATATGCCCGGTGCACTTCACCTCCCGCCCCAAACGCCTCCACAATCACATCAATTGGGCCGTCCTGCAGGTGCAATCGGCGCTGGTCGGGCAACAGCCGAATTTGTGCGCGCTGCCTCACGATTGCCCCCGCCCGCGCGCGTTCGCTCCCAGCGGCCAGGGATTGTCGCCGCGCGCCGAAAGATGCCGCCGCCGCTCATCGCTCATCAGCGATTCCAGCGAGCGCACTTGGTCTACATATCCCCCCAGCGTGGCGTAATCCGCCAGCTTCAGCGTGAACTCGATGGGCGCAACCAGCGCCGGAGTCGGCACATATCCAAAAGCGTTCTCCGGCATGCGGCTCACATCCACCATGAAGGTGATCCCGCCCCCCGGCCACACATAAACCGGCGCCCCTCCGCAGGTCACGCGCGTGAGCGCGTCGCGAACCGAATGCGTCAGCCGCACCGGATTTTCCGTCACCCCCGCTCGCAGCGACCCACCTGCTCCCGCCATAAACAGCACCGTGCACAGCGCCGGCTCGCAATTCTCCTTAATTCTGGCCACCGACTCGCTCAGCGCGGGCGGCAACTCTTTCTCCACCGGCCGCAGCGCCTCGTCCAGCACAAAGTAGCTGTAGTGTTCTCCCGTTGTGCTTACCATCAGCAGGCGCAGCCCCGGCCATGCAATTTTAGGATTGAACTCCCGCAGAATGGACAGCGGTTCTTGGATGTTCGTTCCGCCCCAGCCCGTGCCCGGCTCCGCTACCTGGAAGTAGCGCCCCGGCGTTGAACGGCGTCCCTTCAGCCGGATCCCGGTTGCGGGGATTCCCAGCAGTTTGCCCGCCTGGTGTTCGGAAAGCACTCCTGTGATGTGATCATCCACCACCACCACGTCGTCTACTTTCCCCAGCCACTGCTTGGCGAACATGCCGATCGTCGCGGAACCGCAGCCCACCCGCATCTGTACTTCCGGTTGCCCCTCCACCACCGGCCCCTTGCCCGCCTGCACCACAATTTTCGCGCCCTCGTCCACCTGCAATTCCACGCCCTTGCCATTGCACAGGTCGAGCAAAGTTTCACACGTGACCGTGCCTTCGCGACGGCTGCCCCCGGTCAGGTGCCGCACTCCGCCCAGCGACAGCATCTGCGAACCGTATTCGCTGGTGGTCACATGGCCCACCGCCTCACCCTTCGCCCGCACCAGGTTGGTTTCCGGACCCAGGTGGCGGTCGGTATCTACCTTCACTTTCACCCCGCAGTAGCTGAAGATTCCCTCCGTCACCACTGTCACCATGTCCACGCCTTCCACCTGCGACGAAATGATGAACGGCGCCGGTTTGTAGTCGGGATAAGTGGTTCCGGCTCCAATCGCGGTCACGAAATTCTGCGGACCGCCCACTACGCTGCCATCCCAGTCGCCCGCCCGTTGTAGAAATGGAACGACTGACTCTCCGCGCGACATCGCCCGGTCCAGCACCACGTGCGGGTCCAGCCGCACCAGTTGCCCGTCGCGATTGCCGTAGCGGTCGCACGCCCCCGTCCTTCCCGGCTTGATGTAGCACAGCACCGGGCAGGCGTCGCAGCGGATCGCGTCCTCAGGCGGGTGAGTGTTCATGGCTGGTAGCGCCGCCGTCCCGGCGGCTGTCGGTGCGGGCATCTCGCCCGCGCGCGTAAGCCGAATCGCCTT
>DATGGM010000066.1:0-32157 GCA_035308525.1 Bryobacteraceae bacterium | reverse complement strand
CCCAGGCGGCGCGGGCGGCTTCCTTGGCCGACAGGACGTTGCCGAAGTCGCGCCGGCTGTCCTGCGCGGCATTTTCACGCGGTATCCCGTCCTGCGCGCGCTCCTCGGCGTCGAGCATTAAGTCATGCGCGATCTCCTCGTCGAGATCCTCATCGCGTTTCTGGCGCTTGCGTTCCCATTCCATGGGGTCCCTCTCTTATGCCGGGCGCATCACCCGGCCGATGGTCCTGACAAACAAATTCCATTTGGACTGCTCGGCCACGAGGTGCTTGCGTCCCGCGGCGGTCAGCCGGTAATACTTAGCCCGGCGGTTTAGCTCCGACGCCTTCCACTCGGAGGCGATCAAACCCTGGGCCTCCAGGCGGTGCAGCGCGGGATACAGCGAGCCGCGTTCGATCTTCAGCAGGTCCGCCGAGCTGTGGCGGATGGCGAGCCCCACGCCGTGGCCGTGCTGGGGGCCCCATTGCAGCGTGCGCAGGATGAGCATGTCCAGAGTGCCCTGCAGGAGTTCGATACGGTTTTCAGGCATTTAGAAGACATTCTAGTAGAACGGCGGGCGTTTGTCTACTAGATTGTCTGCTAGACCGCCGACCGATTATGACGGAATCCGCCGACGGGCCCCCTACGTCCGTGGGCGCAGCTGTGCTGGGCCGGTGACAGCGAAACAAGTCATTTGTTTGCTATCATTAGCAGAAGAGCAGGCGGTAATTTGAAACCGCGTGCAGCTTCTCACCATCCAGATACTTAAGAACAGAATGCGCATATTTTCCTCAGCCATCCTGATTGCGTGGCCGCTCCTCGCGGCGGCGCAGACAGACCTCGATCAGGCCCGGCGGCTGTATCAATACACCGACTACGAAGCTTCCTTGAAGGTTCTGCAGACGATTCAGCCCAAGGATGCGGCGGTTTACCTGTTGATCGGCCAGAACCATTACATGAACGGCGAGTACAAGAAAGCTACGGAGAGTCTGGAGAAAGCCGTGGCAGCCGAGCCCGGCAATTCCGATTACGAGCTGTGGCTGGGCCGCGCGTTTGGCCGGCGCGCGGAGACGGCCAGCCCGTTCACGGCTGCGCCCCATGCCAACAAGGCGCGGCAACATTTTGAGAAGGCCGTGCAACTCAATCCGCGCAACATGGAGGCATTGAGCGACCTGTTCGAGTATTACCTGGAAGCGCCGGGATTCATGGGCGGAGGGCTGGATAAGGCCAGCGCGATTGCCGGCAAGATGGCAGATTTCGACGAAGCCGAGGGGCACTGGGCGCAGGCACGGCTGGCGGAGAGGCATAAAGAATTCGACACGGCCGAGCATCATCTACAGCTTGCCGCGCGGGCCGCGCCACATCAGGTTGGGCGGCTGATCGATCTCGCCAGGTTTCTGGCGAATCAGGGCCGTTTCCAGGAAAGCGACCAGAGTTTCAAGACGGCCGAGAAGATTGCTCCGGACAGCCCGCAATTGATGTACGCGCGCGCGGACAGTTACATTCAGCACGGCCGTAATCTGGACACTGCGAAAAAACTGCTGGAGCGCTATCTGAATGCGCAGTTGACCCCCGACGATCCGTCCCGCGCGGCCGCCGAAAAACTCCTCAGGAAGGCCTCCGGCGGGTAGCGCATGTTCCTGGGCGAAGCCCTCGATTTCAGCATCAAAGCTCTGAAGGCGAACCCCGTGCGCTCGCTGCTGACGGGGCTGGGCATGGTCATCGGGACCGCCTCCGTGATCCTGGTGGTCACCATTTCGCTCACCAGCCGCGATTACATCCTGGAACAGATCGAAGGCGTCGGCTCGAACATGATCTTCGCCTATTACGAAGCGGGCACGCAGAGCGCCACGCAGGCGGACGCCGACTTCGTCAAGATGACGGACGTGGACGCCGTGCGGGAGCGGCTGTCCGGCCGGATCGTAGCCGCCACAGGCATCGCCAACAGCTTCGACCGCATGCTGATCGGCGGGAAAGAGCACGACGTGAGGGTGAACGGGTCCGATCAGGATTACAAAACGGTGCGGAACCTGATCGTAACCAGCGGCCGGTTTCTGGACGCCGGCGATGTGGCGCTGCGGCAGAAGGTGGCCATGCTGACGGACAAGTTGGCCGAGCGGCTATATGGCACGCGCGGGGGCGCCACGGGGCAGATCATAAAGGTCCACGGATTGCAGTTCACGGTGATCGGCACGTTCAAGGAGCGCGTGGAAAGCTTTGGTCAATCGGAATTGTCGCAGGACACCATCCTGATTCCGTATACCGTGCTGCGCTACTTCACGCCGGTGGAGCGGATCGACCCGATGTACGTGGAGGTGCGCTCGCCGCAGGAAGTGGAGGCGGTGACCGAATCGGTGCGGCAGATTCTGCAGGCGCGGCACCGGCCGGGGGCCAACTACCACGTGGAGAACCTGGCGGCCATTCTGAACGCCGCCAAAAACGTGGCCTTAATCCTGAGCCTGGTGCTGGTGCTGGTTTCGGCGATTGCGCTAGTGATCTCGGGCATCGGCATCATGAACATCATGCTGGTTACGGTGACGGAGCGCACCCGCGAGATCGGCCTGCGCATGGCGGTAGGCGCGTCGCGGCGCGAGATTCTGACGCAGTTCCTGACCGAGGCCGTGCTGGTGAGCCTGTCCGGCGGCATGATCGGGATCCTGGTGGGGGTGGCCATTCCGTTGAGCGTGCGGTTTTTTGAAGACGCCGTGCGCGTCCCGATCTCCACTATGGCCATCGCGATCGCCTTTGGGGTGTCGATGATGGTGGGGCTGATTTTCGGGATGCTGCCGGCCAATCGGGCCGCGCGGCTCAACCCAACCGAGGCGCTGCGATATGAATAGCCGGCGTCGAAACGCGCCTGCGCCGCCAGTTACGGGCGTGTTACCATGAGCGGGAACCTGTTCCACAAGACTACGGCTGAGATCTGTTTGGGTTGCCCGCGACAAACAGATCGCTCGACCTAAATAGGAGCACAAACAGACAAATGAAGATTGGAGTGTTCGGAGGCGACGGTTATTGTGGCTGGGCGACGGCGCTGTATTTGTCGGCGAAGGGACATGATGTTGCCATCGTGGACAACTTTTCGCGGCGCCAGTGGGACCACGAACTTGGCGTAGAGACGCTGACCCCAATCCGCCCGCTGGCCGAGCGGTTGAAGGTCTGGCAGCAGCACACCGGGCGGACCATCGAGTCGTTTGTGGGCGACGTCACCGACTACGATTTCCTGTCGTCCGCGCTGCAGGCGTTCGAGCCCGAGGCTGTGATCCATTTCGCCGAGCAGCGCGCCGCTCCGTACTCCATGATCGACCGCAAACATGCGGTGTTCACGCAGGTGAACAACGTAGTGGGGACCTTGAATCTGTTATTCGCGCTTCGGGAATACCTGCCCGAATGTCATTTGGTGAAGCTGGGGACCATGGGCGAATACGGCACCCCCAATATCGATATCGAGGAAGGCTACATCGCGATCGAGCACAATGGACGGCGGGATGTGCTGCCGTTTCCCAAGCAGCCCGGCTCGTTCTATCACCTCTCCAAAGTGCACGACAGCCATAACATCATGTTCTGCTGCCGTATCTGGGGGCTGCGCGCCACCGACCTGAACCAGGGCGTGGTCTACGGCACGGTGACGGATGAAGTGATGCTGGATGAGGCGTTGATCAACCGGTATGACTACGACGAAGTGTTCGGCACGGTGCTGAACCGGTTCTGCGTGCAGGCCGCGGTAGGGTATCCGTTGACGGTGTATGGCAAGGGCGGGCAGACGCGCGGTTATCTGGACCTGCGCGACACGGTGCGCTGCGTCGAGCTGGCTTGCCTGACGCCGGCCAAGGCCGGGGAATGCCGGGTGTTCAACCAGTTCACCGAACAGTTCTCGGTAATGGAACTGGCGCGCATGGTGCAGACCGCGGGCGAACACCTGGGGATGAGCGTGCAGATCGAGCATCTGCCGCCGCCGCGCGTGGAAGCCGAGAAGCATTACTACAACGCCAAACACTCCAAATTGATCGACCTCGGGCTGCAGCCCCATCTGCTGTCGGAATCGCTGCTGGATTCGCTGATGAACATCGCGGTGAAATATCGCGACCGCATTGACGAATCGCTGTTCGCGCCGCAGATCGACTGGCGCAGCGCGCGCAATGAGCGGCGGCGGAGCGGTTCACTCATCGCCGCACGGTAGATCGCTCAGAGCGGGCGGTTCGTCAGCAGCACTTTGCCTCCACTGACCGCCACTGGATAGAGCTGCGCTTTTCCCACCAGCTTTTCAAAGCGGGGCACCGCGAAGTCGCTGGCCACCACATAGCAGCGGCCGGGGGCCAGCCACATATTCTTCCACTGGGCGTCATCCAGGAACACGTCCGGCGCGCCGGGAGCGTAGGATCCGTACACCAGATTGTTGAAGCGTCCATTCAGCAGCAGCGCGCCACGGTTGGTGTAAAAAAAGACCGACGAGAACGTGTAATAGTGATGGTCGACGATCAGCCGGCCTTGCGGAGATCGCAGCAGCGCCTCGGCCAGGGGGCGCGAGGAGAGGTACGGATCGAAAGTCACCATGGCTACCCGCGCGGCGTGGAAGAACAGCACCATCATGAGGGCGGCGGCCAGGAATGCGCGCTGACCGGTGGCGCGTAACGTGCCGATGGCGCCCACCAAAAAGGCGGCGGCCGCCATGGCTAGCGGCAGGCGCAGGTACGCGAAGGACGAGAGCGTCAGGTCTTCCATGTGACTCAGTGACAGGGTGTAAGTCCCGGGGCGCTGGCTGAGCGCGGAGGAGATGTCGCCGGGAGCCCAAACGTTGCGCACCAGCACGAAGATCACGATCAGGGCGACGGCCGCGCAAGCCGCGACCGCGGCGATGGCCCGCGTACCGCGCCGCACCCAGTCGCCGCCCCTGGCCATGGCCGATCCGAGCAGCAGCGCCAGGGCCGGATAGCAGGGCATGGTGTAGTATTCCTGCGTCGTAGAGAAGGTGAAGAAGACCAGCAGGAAGCCCGTCCAGCACAGAGCCAGCAGGCGGGTGCGGCCAGCCCGGTCCAGAGGCTTGAAAGAGAGCCTGGCTACCGCCGGGAAATAAACGCTCCAGGGAAACAACCACAGCAGATGAAACAACCAGAAGTACGCGCGCGGCACGGTATTGTAGTCGCGCGGATAGCGCAGGTTCAGAAACCGCAGCACCTGCTCGTTCATGAAATAGAACCACAGGAACCCGTGATATTCGCCCGGCAGGCTGCGGAAGCTGAACGAGAAATATGGCGGATTGCGCAGCGTAGCCAGAATATGCCAGGGCGCGGCGATGAGCAGGATGATTGCCACGCCGCTGAAGGGGCGCAGACGCTTCCAGGTCTTGGCCAAAAATAGTTGCCGGGTGAGCGCCAGATAGATCACTCCGGCCGCCGCCGGAAACAGAATCGCCACAGTGCTCTTCAGAAGCAGGCCGGTGCCCAGACTGGCGGCCATGATGACAGCCCAGAAGCGCGGATGCCGCTCGTCTTCGTCGAGCGCGCGCAGGAACGACCACATGGCCAGCGCGATGGTGAACGTCAGCATCACGTCGGGAATCAGGACGCGGGTGAAGAGAAACAGCCCGATGCAGGTAGCGACAATCAGTCCCGCATAGAAACCCGCGCGGCGTCCGAAGGCCCACACGCCGAACGCCGCGGTGAGCCAGCAAAGACCCATGGCGGAAAGCGCAACCGGGATGCGCGCGGCCCAATCATGCACGCCGAAGACTTTGTAAGCCAGGGCGATCATCCAATAAATGAGAGGGGCTTTCTCCAGGTACGGGACACCGTCCAGACGCGCGGTCACCCAATCGCCCGAAGTGAGCATATTGCGCGCGATCTGGGCCTGCACGGCATCCACGTCGTCCATCAGCGAGGGCGGGGAAACCATGCAGCCGAGATACACTGCGCCGGCGAACAGCAGGACGCCTAGATAGAGGTGGAGATTACGGCGTGGTGCTCCGGCGCGCTGGCCGGTGCCGTTTGAACTTGCCATCTCTTCATCCATAGGAACAGGATCATCAGCCCCCACAGATGATACCCGAGATTGTCGCGGCGGTCGAGGTGCCGGCGTACGCAGGCCTCGATGGCGGCGGGCCGGAACACTTCGGGGTGCGCCGCCGCGCCGTCCGCGAGCGTGTCACGCATCAAGTCGCGCAGCGGGCCGCGCAGCCAATGATGGGCGGGGATGTCGAAGCCGGTCTTCTTGCGCCGCAGGATCGATGGCGGCAACTTGCCCTGCATGAGATCCTTCAGAATAGTTTTCTGGCGCGTGCCGCGGATTTTGAAATGCGTGGGCAGCGTGGCGGCGAACTCCACAATGCGATGATCCAGGAACGGAGGGCGCACCTCAATGGAGTGCGCCATGCTCATGCGGTCGACCTTCATCAGGATGTCGTCGGGCAGATAGTATTGCTGGTCGAACCACAGGTACGCAGGCAGATCATCTCCGGCCTGCCGTAATTTCGCCAGGATCGCCTTGAGGGCGCCGGGAGTCTGCACCACCAGATCGGCTTTCCCGGCGTCGGAGAATGTGCCGTTCCACCAGACGTGCGCGCGCTCCGGAGACATCGCGCAGCCTCCGAGAAAGCGCTTCAACATGTACTCGAAGCTGATTTTGTCATCGGAAACCGGCCAGCGATTAGCGGCGCGAAGCCCGAGCCGCAGCACGCTCGCGGGCAGACGCCCCATCAGGCGGGCGTAACCATCGGCGCGGTAAGTCAGGTAACCGCCGAATAACTCGTCCGCCCCTTCGCCGGAGAGGGCCACGGTTACCTTGCGCCGGGTCATCTGGGAGAGATACCAGACCGGCAGCGCGCCCGCATCCGCGTTCGGTTCATCGAAGTAATGCGCGAACTCTTCGATGGCATCCGCCAGGCCCGCTTCCGGGTTTACGTCGAACTCTTCGTGATCGGTGCCGAACTGGGTGGCCGCGGCGCGGACGTAGGATGTTTCGTCGAAGCTGCGGCCGCGGAAGGAGATGGAAAACGTCTTGAGCCGGTTGCGCGATGCGGTGGCGGCGTAGTGCAGGATGGTGGATGAATCGATGCCGCCGCTCAGCCAGATGCCCAGGGGCACGTCGGAGAGCAGGTGCTCCTTTACCGATTGGCGGAGCAGTGAATCGAGCTCCTGCTGGGCGTCCGGGTAGGTCCAGTTTCGCGGCGGACCGAGCGGCAATCGCCAGTAAGACTCGGAGTGCACCTGGCCGCCGCGCCACTCGAGCCAGTGTCCCGGAGGCAGCTTCTCGATTCCCTCAACAAGTGTCCAGGGGCAAGGTGTGTAGTTGAGCGACAAGTAGCAATCGAGACCCTCCAGGCTGAGACGTCGGGGGAACTCGGGATGCATGAAGATAGTCTTCAGCTCGGAGCCGAACAACAGATCCGCGCCATAGCGCGCGACATACAGCGGCTTAATGCCCATGCGGTCGCGGGCCAGCACCAGGCGTTTGCGCGACTCGGTCCACAGCGCGATGGCGAACATGCCGCGCAACCGCGAAAAGCAATCCGTGTCCCATTCCAGGAACGCCGCCAGGACCGTTTCCGTATCGCAGTGGGTGCGAAAACGGTGGCCGCGCTGCTCGAGTTCGGCGCGCACTTCCAGGTGATTATAGATTTCGCCGTTGAAGACGATGACGGTATCGCCGTTCCCGGAAAAGATGGGTTGGTCGCCGGAAGCCAGGTCGATGATTTTGAGACGCGCGGCGCCCAGCGCGATGGAATTGGATTCGAAGACGCCTTGCTGATCGGGCCCGCGGTGATTGATGGATGCGAGGGCGGTGCGAATGCGCCCGGGGGCGGGCGAGAAGTTGAGCTTAGTGAAACCGGCGACGCCGCACAAGTTATTAATGTAGCATAGGATTGTGACGGCTCTTTTCCTGGCAATAGCCGGGATTCCCTTCATCTATTACCTGATCGCGCTGTATTGCACGTGGGCGTACTTTCGGCACGCACAGAAGACCGAACTGCCCGCGGGCAACTTCACTCCGCCAGTGAGTAACCTGAAGCCGATTCGGGGGCTGGATCCCGGCGCGTATGAAAACTTCGCCAGCTTCTGCCGGCAAGACTATCCGGACTACGAGCTGCTCTTTTGCGTGGGAGACAGAGACGATCCGGTGCTGCCGGTGATCGAGAAGTTGAAGCGCGATTTTCCGGAGCGGCGTATTCGCGTGCTGTTCGGATCGGGCCGCGTGGCGACCAACGATAAGGTGGCCAAGCTGGTGCGCATGGTGAGCGAGGCGGAACACGAAGTGGTCGTGATCAGTGACAGCGACGTGCGCGTGGAGCCGGATTATCTCCGCCATGTAGTAGCGCCGCTGGCCGATCCCACGGTTGGCGCGGTGACATGCTTTTATGTTCCGGCGGATGAACGCACGCTGGTCGACAGCCTGCAGGTCATGGGTATGTTTTCCGATTTCTACGCGGGCATCCTGGTGGCCTGGCAGTTGGACGGCGTGAAGTTCGCGCTGGGTCCGACGATTGTAACGACGCGCGCGCGACTGGCGGAGTTCGGCGGATATGAGGCGCTGGAGAACGGTCCGGCGGACGATCTGCTGGTGGGCCGGCTGATCGCCGAGCAGGGACACACAGTAAAGCTGCTTTCCTATGCGGTGCTGGCGGTGGCCGACTATCAGTCGATGCCCGACCTTTTCCATAAGCGTCTGCGCTGGATCGTGGTGATGCGGCACATGCGGCCGTGGGGCCATCTGGGCCTGCTGCTGACGCAGGGTTTGCCGTGGTCGCTGGCGGCGGTGGCAATTCATCCGTCGATGGCAGTGGCGGCGGGTTACCTGGGCACGTACCTGGCGCTGCGGTGCGCGATGACGTGCCTGATCGGCGTGTGGGGTCTGAAACAGAAGGGGCTGTGGCGCAAGATGCCGCTGATCCCGCTTTGGGATGGCCTGGCTTTTTTAATCTGGCTGGCGAGTTTTGGGCGCCGCAGCATTCGCTGGCGCGGGAGCGACTACCTGCTGCGCGACGGGCGGCTGGTGCCGGTCGCTCAGAATCTAACGGGCCAGCAGGATCACGCCGCCTAGCACCAGCACGGCCCCAGCGGCGCGGCGCACGCCGACGTCTTCCTTTAACACCAGCTTTGCCAGCACGGTTTCCAGGATGAAGCTGGCCGCGGATGCCGGCACTGCGAAGCTGAGCGGCGTGGCCTGCACCAGGGCCATGAACGCGAAGAAGGAGATTGCCAGGCAGACGATGGAGAGGATCAACTCGCGGCGCATGGCGATCGTCTTCAGCAATCGCGCCAGGCCATGTGCGCCCACGGATTGCTCGCCGGCCCGTTTCATTTCGTGACTTTGCAGTAAGTCACTCAGGGCGGTGGCGGTGACCACGATGGCCAACAGGATCCATTTCATTCGGGTTCGTCCGCGAGTGGCGTGGTGTTCTGCGCAGTGGTCCCGACCAGGCCTGTGCCGAGAAAGATCAAGATGGTGCCCAGCCATTGCTGGGCGGTGACGGTCTCCCGCAGAAATACTTTGCCGAACAACGCCGCCAGCACGTAGCCGACGGCGGTAACCGGCAGCACGAAGCTCAAGTCAGCCAGGCTCAGCAGCGCCATGCGAGTGAGCAGAGCCAGGATCAGCATCACGATTCCCAACGCCACGAACGGATCCATCATGGCGCGGAGGTAGACCGCCGGGTTCAGCGACAAGACCTGCGGAAAATGTTTCGTGCCCCAGGCCAGCGACAGGTTGCCCAGCGGCCGCAGGAAGATGAAAAGCAGCAAGAGCGAATACGTGCGAAAGCGCAGGCCGGGGCGGTCCGTCATAGCATGGCTGCCGGCAATATCTTCATGGATTTCCCTCATGTGGCATAATAGCGCGCATAGAGGGTTGGATGTCTTTCACGGTGATTCTGGCCATCGTCTTTTCCGTTTTCGCCATGAGCCAGGTCTACTGGTATCTGCGGGCGCGCGCCGTGGTGAAGAGGCTGACCCGGAGCAGGAGAGCGCGTCTGGTAGCGTTAGTGGCGGGGCTGGCTGTGTATCTGACCGTGGCCCTACTGGAGTTCGAGGTATTTGGACGGCGCCCCAGCAACACGCGCATGAGCTGGTACGACGCCCTGATATCGGCACCGTTTGCGTGGTGGGTGGCCTCTTCGATAGTGGGGTTTCTGGTGGCGGCGCTATTGTGGCCGGTGAAGCGACTGGCGGGCAGACGTCAGTTTCTGGAGCGAGGCGTAAACGTAGCCACTGCCGCGCCGTTTGTGGCTGGCGCTTACGGTTTGCTTTATGGCCGGCTCAACCTGGAGACGACACGGCAGCGCGTCTCGCTGGCGCGGCTCCCCAAAGCGTTCTATGGCTTCCGTATCGCGCAGCTTTCGGACATTCACATCGGGCCTTTCATGACCGAAGACCAGATCCGCAGGTACGTGCAGATAACCAATGACCTGAAGCCCGATTTAATTGCGCTGACCGGCGACTTCGTGACCTGGGACGCATCCACGCAACATGCGGTGGTGAATGCTCTGACAGGACTGCGCGCGCCGTTCGGTATTTTCGGCTGCCTGGGGAATCATGAGGCGTGGTCGGGCACGGAGGACTCCATCACCGCGATGTTTCAACAGGTAGGCATCAGGATTCTGCGGCAGGAGCGCGTGAATGTCGCGGCGCATAGCGAGGCCATCAATCTGATGGGCGTCGATTTCCAGACGCGGCGCCACATGGGACGCTTCAGCCAGAAGTACGTGCATCGGTATCTGGACGACGTGGCGCCTCTGGTGGCGCCGGATACGGCCAACATCCTGATGAGCCACAACCCCGACACATTCGACCGCGCGGCGGAAATGGGTATCGATCTGAGCCTGGCGGGGCACACGCATGGGGGCCAGGTGGCGCTGGAATTCGTCAGCCCCGAAATCGCTCCGAGCCGCCTGGTGACGCCGTATGTGGCGGGCTGGTTTCACAAGCCGGGCGGACATCTTTACGTGAACCGGGGAATCGGGACGATCGGCATGCCGATGCGCATCGGAGCGCCGCCGGAAATTACAGTGTACGAGCTGGTGCGGCAGGCGTAAAGCTTACAAGCTGGACAGGAGCACACGCAGCGCGTTGCCGCCCATGATTTTGGCGATCTGATCTTGGTTGAAGCCTGCCTGCAGGAGCGCGTCGATTATCAGGCCAAGCCCGGTGGTGTCGAAGGGCGTGACCACGGAGCCGTCGAAATCCGAGCCGAGCGCCACGGCATCCACACCTGCCGTGTCCGCGGTATGGCGAATGGCGCGGGCAATGGCCGCGGGGTCCGTTCCGCATACCGCTACATCGAAGTAAGCGATCCCAATGACGCCGCCGGTGCGGGCGATGCCTCGCAGATGATCGTCGCTCAGGTTGCGGCTGTTATCGCAAGTGGCTTTTACGCCGGTGTGGGAGACGATTACGGGGCGCGTGGCGATGGCCAATACGTCATCAATGGTTTTGGGCGCGGCATGCGCCAGATCCACCAGCATGTGACGGGCTTCCATGCGGCGGATCATCTCGCGGCCTTTCGGCGTGAGCCCATATTGATCGGCGCCGGCCGACGAGCCACCGATATCGTTATCGAAGAAGTGGGTGGGCGCCAGCATGCGGACGCCTGCGTCATAAAGGCGGTCGATGTTGGCGAGGTTGCCATCCAGCGCATGCGCGCCCTCGATTCCCAGGAAGCCGGCAGTGATGTTGGGGTCCGCTCGGCGGCGGTCGAGGTAAGCTTGCAGGCCGGCAGGCGACCGGATGATGGAGATCTTACCTTGCGAGCGGGCTTCGAAATCGCGCAGGCGCGAGGCTTGATAGAGGGCGCGTTCCGTGAGGCTGCTCCAGGTGGCGGGCGGCCAGCGCTCCACGAACGAGAGCAGGGTAATGTTGTCGGAATCGCCGGTATTGCGCTGGAAGTTCATGCCGCGCGGCGTTTTGGTGACGATGGTGAATGCCTGCAGCGCCACGCGGCCTTCGATGAGGCGCGGAATATCCACCTGGCCGCGCGAGCCGCGGACCAGCAGGTCGCGCGACCAGAGCAGGCTGTCGGCGTGCAGATCCACGATGGGGATGCGGCTTTGGAGATCGCGGGCGCGCGGGGAGATCCTGTAGGGCGGCTGCAGCAGTACGGTGTTTCGGGAGCTTTCCACCATGCCGGGGAGCCAGATGAAGACGGCGGCGAGCAAGGCCAGGGTCGCCGCGGTGAACCAGAGCAGGAATTTGCGCATATCGGTTCTGCGCGGGTCAGCGGGCGATGGAGCCGGGATCCAGTCCGGTGGTCAGGTGGAAGCCGCCGCCGACGGCTCCGACGGCGGCGGTTTTGCGGTCCAGTCCGGTATGTTGGCGTAAGCGGTAGACGGCTTCGATGCCGGTGCAGTGCGCGCCGAGCAGATTTTGCAGGCCGAATTCCTGCAGCTTGGATGCGGTCCAGGCCAACTTGTCGTCACTGGCCTGATACAGGTGAAAGCCGCCCAACGCGGCGTGCACGGGGGCCGCAGAGATCTGGGCGCGCGCATAGTCGAGGGTATTGATGATGCCGGCGTGGCCGCAGCCGGAAATCAGCACCAGACCTTTCTCGGTGACCACGACCAGCGACTGATCCTCGGGCAGATTATCTTCCGGGGTCTGGCCGTCTGCCTGGCGGAGCTTGCGGCCTGGGCTCCAGTTCTTCTCGGGATACTTGCGCGGGACGGGTCCGGTAAGCCAGACGCCGGGAAACAGCTCGTGCGCCGTGGCGTATTCGACGAAGGAGCCGCCGGTGCTTTCGTAGTCCCGCTTAGTGGCGATCATGGGATTGGCCTCGCCGGGACCGCCGTCGGTGCGGCTGAGAAAGATGCCTTTGCCGACGTGCGCGCGGGCCAGCGCGGCCGGATTGGATTTGGCGTATTCGCGGCGGAGCGTGACCAGGCCGGCGGTGTGATCCAGATGATGGTGCGAGAGGATCACATCGGGCACATTTGAGAGATCGATGTGCAAATCGCGGACGTTGCGCAGCACGGTGTCGGGATGCGCGCCGGTATCGAAGAGAATCCGGTGGCCATCGGCAACCACTAACGCCGCGAATCCCCACTCGCCGTAACCTTGGTCGGAGGTTAGCATGGTGGAGAGAATCTGCACGTCGAGGGACGCCACCTTATCCGCGGCGAAGCAGGTCAGAGACACCGCCAGCCCCAGGGCGAGTCGCACGGTCCGGGCAGTCATAGCATGTTACGTTAGCACAATCGAGGAGCCGACCTGTGCCGCGGATGTGGTGGATTATAACGATGACAGCCAGCTTGGGATTGGCCCAACAGAAGGGCATCGTGCTGGCGGACCTGACTTGGGTAGAAGCGGAGAAGGTGCTGAAGCCGGAGACCGTTGTAGTGATCCCTATCGGGGCTGAATCGAAGGAGCACGGGCCGCATCTCAAGCTAAAGACCGACTACCTGGAGGCGGCTTACTTCACGCGCCAGATTCTGGAGCGCGCGGATGTGGTGGTGGCGCCGACCGTCAATTACAGTTACTATCCCGCGTTCGTGGAGTATCCGGGTTCGACCACGCTGCGCCTGGAAACCGCGCGCGACATGATGGTGGATATCTGCCGCGGGCTGTCGCGTTACGGGCCGAAGCGGTTCTATGCGCTGAACACGGGCGTCTCCACATTGCGCGCGCTGCAGCCGGCGGCTGAGATTCTGAAAGGCGAGGGCATTCTGCTGCGGTACACGAACGTCCTGGAGGTGGGGGAGGAGGCCGAGGCGCGCGTCAAGAAAGAAGAAGGCGGGACGCATGCGGACGAGATTGAAACATCGCTCCTGCTTTACATCGCTCCGGCGACGGTGGAGATGAGCAAGGCGGTGAAGGATTATCATCCCGGCACCGGCGGCCTGACGCGCGATCCACATAAGGCCGGGGTATTTTCGGCGAGCGGGATCTTCGGTGACGCGACGCTGGCGACCCGTCAGAAAGGCGAGACGGTGGCGCGGGCGATGGTGGATGGGATGCTGCGGGAGATCGAAGCGTTGCGCGCGGCGCATTAAAGGGGGATATTGCCGTGCTTCTTCCGCGGCGTGGAGTCCACTTTGTTCTCCAGCATACGGAATGCGCGGATCACCCGCGGCCGCGTCTCGCGCGGCTCAATCACATCGTCGATGAATCCCCGCTCGGCGGCGACGAACGGGTTGGCGAAGCGCTCCTTGAACTCCTCGGTCTTCTGCGCACGCAGCGCGTCCCGGTCGGCAGCCGCCGACAACTCGCGCCGGTAGACGATGTTGACGGCGCCCTCCGGTCCCATGACCGCGATCTCGGCGCTGGGCCACGCCAGATTCACGTCCGTGCGAATATGCTTCGATCCCATGACGCAATACGCGCCTCCGTAGGCCTTGCGCGTGATTACGGTGACCTTGGGCACGGTAGCCTCGGCATAGGCGTAGAGCAGCTTGGCGCCGTGCCGGATGATGCCGCCGAATTCCTGATCCGTGCCGGGAAGGAAGCCAGGCACGTCTTCGAAGGTCAGGATCCGGATATTGAACGCGTCGCAGAAGCGCACGAAGCGCGCGCCCTTCACCGAAGAATTAATGTCCAGGCAGCCGGCCAGATATGCGGGTTGGTTGCCGACAATCCCCACCGACCGGCCATCGAGGCGCGCAAAGCCGACGACCAGGTTGCGCGCGAAGTGCTCGTGGACTTCAAAGAATTCACCGTCGTCCACCACGCGGCGGATGGCATCTTTGATGTCATAGGGCTGGTTGGATTCGGCAGGCACCAACGTGTCGAGGGCCGGGTCCATGCGGTCCACCGGGTCCGTTGAAGCGCGGCGCGGCGGATCGTCGCGATTGTTCTGGGGCAGATAGTTGAGCAGCTCACGGATCATACGCAAGCACTCGCCATCGTCCGGCGCGATGAAGTGGCCCACGCCGCTCACCGAGTTGTGAGTCATGGAGCCGCCCAGCCGCTCCTTGGTGACATCCTCGTGAGTGACGGTCTTGATCACGTCCGGACCCGTGACGAACATGTAACTGGTGCGGTCCACCATGAAAACAAAATCGGTTATAGCCGGCGAGTAAACGGCGCCGCCGGCGCACGGCCCCATGATGGCGGATATCTGGGGCACCACGCCGCTGGCCAGCGTGTTACGCAGGAAGATGTCGGCGTATCCAGCGAGCGACAGCACCCCCTCCTGGATCCGCGCCCCTCCGGAGTCATTCAGGCCGACGAGTGGCGCCCCGTTCTTCAGCGCGTGATCCATGATCTTGCAGATCTTTTGGGCGTTGGTCTCGGACAACGAGCCGCCAAAGACCGTGAAATCCTGCGCGAAGACATAGACCAGCCGGCCATTAACGTAGCCGTAGCCGGTGACGAAACCGTCGCCGGGCACGATCTGCTCGTCCATGCCGAAGTCCCGGCCGCGATGCGTGACGAGCTTGTCCAGCTCCTCGAAGGTGCCTTCGTCGAGCAGCAATGCGACGCGCTCGCGCGCGGAAAGCTTGCCTTCTTTGTGCTGGCGGTCGCGCCGCGCCTCCCCGCCACCCTGCTCGGCCGCTTCGTGGCGGCGGCGCAGCTCTTTTAGCCTGTCCATTCATATGATTGTAGCTGTGGGGCGTGCATTGCGCGCCGGGGATGGGACGAGGGCCCTGGAGGCCGGGGTGTGCAGACTTGTGCGCTCTTGTGCGTTTGAACGAAGCTGCTGGCGCGGATGGATCCGCGCCCCGCCGGAGTCGTTCAGGCCAATGACGGGCGCTCCATTCTTCAACGCGTGATCCATTCTCTGGCAGATCTTTTGGGCGTTGGTGTCGGACAGAGCCGCCAATGACCGTGAAGTCTTGCGCGAAGACGTAGACCAGCCGGCCATTAACGTAGCCTTAGCCGGTGATGAAGCCGTCGCCCCGCACGATCTGTTTCGTCCGGAGCGCGGCCCTCCCTTGACGGGCGCTCTCAATGGGTATATATATTGATCGATATATATATATATGCCCGCGGGAACACCCGAGAGCTTTCTTCCCTTAAAACCCCATTGGTTTCACGTCCTGCTCTCGCTGGCGGATGACGACCAGCACGGCTATGGCATCATGCGGGAAGTCCTGGATCGTACCAGCGGCAAGGTCCGGCTTTGGCCGGCCACGCTTTACGGAGCTCTCAAGCGATTGATGCACGAGGAACTCATCGAGGAATCCAATGTCCGTCCGGCCGCGCAGGATGATCCGCGCCGCCGGTATTACCGGCTCACCAGGCTCGGCCGGCGGGTACTGGCGGCCGAAAGCGTCAGGTTGGAAGACCTGGTGCGCGTCATCCACGCCAAGCGCGGAATTCCCGAAAGGAAGGCGCAAGCATGCGCGGTCGATCGCAGCGGCCGGCACGGCCGATAGCCATCAGCCTCCGGTTGTACCACGCGTTGGCCAACGCGTTCCCGTACGAATTCAAAAATGCATATGGCGAAGAGCTGGTGCAGGTGACGGAAGATGCCATTGACGACATCTGGCGCCGCCATGGGTTGCTTGGGCTGCTGCGCCTGCTGCTGGATATCGCGCTACGCGTGCCCGCGGAGCACCTGGCCGAGTTGCGGCAGGATGTTCGTTACGGGCTGCGCATGCTGGCCGGATCACCGGGCTTCACCGCCGTTGCATTGATCTCGCTCAGCCTGGGCATCTGCATCGCCACATGCTCTTATAGCGAATTAAACGGGATGTTGCGGGATCTGCCGGGTGTGCCGAATCCCGGCGAATTAGTGTCGATTCAGGCCCCATCATCCTACCCGTCCTACCAGCGCTACCGCCAGTTGGACGATCTGTTTTTGTCCACATTCGCCTATGTGGCGCCGGTGCCCTTCGGCGTTTCGACCGGCGGGCGCACGGAGCGTATCTGGGGCCACCTGGTGACGCCATCATACTTCACCACTCTGGGCGTCCATCCGGCCTTGGGCCGCTTCTTTGACCAGTCGTACGAAAAACCCGGCCGCGCGCCCGCCGCCGTAATCAGCGACCGTTACTGGCGGGAACATCTGGGCGCTGATCCTGCGATCGTTGGCAAGGTGCTGCGAATCAACGGGTACCCGTCGACCATCATTGGCGTCGGGCCGAAGGCCTTTTTCGGCGCATCGCCCGGCCTGTTCGCCGCCGACGTATGGCTGCCGGTCATGGTGGATGCCCGCCTGACGCCGGAATTGGCGGATCATGCGCTGGAGCGACGCGATCTGAACATCTTCCAGGTCGCCGGGCGGCTGCGCCCGGGCGTGACCGAGGCCGCCGCCGAAGCCGAATTGGATGCCGCCGCGCAGCAGATGCAGCAATCCTACGGCGAGGCCGCGAAGGACCAGAAGGGACCCCGCGTCCTGCTGCTGAGCGCGGGCAAAGTCATCCCCATCCGCAAACAGGACATGCCGTTCTTCCGGGACTTCCTTCTGCTGTTGGGCGGGATGGTGCTCCTGATAGCCTGCGCCAACGTCGCCAACATGATGCTGGCCCGCGCGGCGGACCGGCGTAAAGAGATCGCGGTGCGCCTGGCTCTGGGCGCCGGCTATGCGCGCCTGATCCGGCAATTGCTGACCGAGAGCATGCTGGTGGCCCTGGGCGCAGGCGTGGCGGCGTTTCCGCTGTGTATGTGGCTGATGCACCTGATGTCGAATTTACGCATGCCGTTTCCTATCCCCATGGTGCTGGACCTCAATCCGGACTGGCACGCACTGCTGTTCACTTTTAGTCTGACTGCGGTTTCCGGCCTGGCGTTCGGATTGGCGCCCGCGCTGCAAGCCACGCGGCCCAGCCTGTTACCCGCGCTAAAAGAAGGCGGCAATGTTCAGTTGCGCAAGTTTCGCCGACTGAGCCTGCGCAACGCACTGGTGCTCTGCCAGATGGCTGTCTCGCTCACCCTCCTGCTGCTGACCGGATACATGGGACTCGGCATACAGAGCACCCTGGGTGTCCAGGAGGGCTTCAATCCCAAGAACCTTTACCTGATCTCTCTCGATCCGGTGCGCGACGGATATTCCGCCGGACGCGCGCGGGACTTCTTCGAGAAGTTGCTGCAGCGCGTCGAACGGCTGCCCTCGATCAGCGCCGCCTGTCTCACAGATACGCTACCAGTGGCGATAGATGGGAACAACGGTGTGACGTTCTCGACTCCCGGCGAAGCGGCCGCCAACCCGCTAGAGCTTAGCTGGGCGCGCAAGCATATAGTGGGCCGTAACTACTTCGAGACAGCCGGCATTAAGATCCTTGCCGGGCGCGGCTTTCGCAGGGAAGATGAGGTGGGCGCCGCGAGCAACGTGATCGTCAGCGAGTATCTCGTGCGGCTGTACTGGAAGGGGCAGGACGTATTGGGGCGGCGCATCGAGCTGGGTAATGCCGAGTCCTCTGGAAACTACGGGGCATGGCCGGGCACCTTCGATCATCGACCGGGGATGATCGCGCAGGGCCGCCAGGTGTACGAAGTCGTGGGAGTCGCGCACGATGTGACCGAAGACATTGTGAGCGGCAAGAAGCATGCGGCGATTTACTTTCCTTTGCGCGTGGCCGATTACGCGCAGCCATCCCTGCGCGGCGTGACGCTGATGCTGCGTGGCGGCCCCGGTGTGGACGCCATCACCGCGGTGCGCCGGGAGATCTCCACCATAGACCCCAACATCACGCCATTCAACGCGCGCAGCATGACGGAACATATCGCGCAGTTCATGGCCGCGTTGAAAGGGGCATCCTGGACATACGGGCTGCTGGGGGTGTTCGGTTTGATCCTGGCCGCGGTGGGGCTCGCGGGTGTCACGGCCTACTCGGTGGCGCAGCGCGGCCACGAGATCGGCATCCGCCTGGCGCTGGGCGCGCAGAGACGCGACGTGCTGGGGCTGGTGATGGCGGAAGGTGCCGTGCTGGTGACGGTGGGCGCGCTGATCGGTCTGGCGTTCGCCTGGGCGGGGATGCGCGCACTTGGAGACATGTTCGCCTGGGTGGCATCGGTGAAGGGCGCCGACCCCGTGCTGCTGGTGGGAGCCCCGCTGCTGCTGGCCGGCTTGGCGCTGGCGGCTTGTTACGTGCCCGCGCGCAAGTCCACGCGCATCGATCCGATAGTGGCGCTGCGTCAGGAGTGAGGCGGTGCGGCGGCGCGCGCGAGCTACCTCTTGGTGACCGAGAAGCTTTGCGTTACGGGAGTGGCGGCCAGATAATTGGCATTGCCCGGCTGGCTCGCCTTGATCGAACATGTCCCCACGGCCACCAGGGTCACGGTGTTTCCGGAAACCGTGCAAATCGACGTGGTGGTCGAGGCGAAAGTCACCGCCAGACCGGAGCTGGCACTGGCAGTCAAGTTAAACGATCCGCTACTCAAGGAATGGTTCGACAGAGTGCCGAAGGTGATGGTCTGGGTGGCCTGGTTCACCTGGAAGCTCTGATTCACGGGCGTGGCGGCCGCGTAGTTGATATTGCCCGGCTGAGTCGCCTTGACAGTGCACGTACCGGCTGCCACCAATGTCACGGTGGTTCCCGACAGGGTGCAAACCGCCGTGGTGGACGAGGCGAAGCTTACCGTCAGGCCGGAGCTGGCGGTGGCGCTGACCGTGAATGGCGCGCTGCCGTAAGTCCGGTTCGACAGTGCGTTAAAGGTAATCGTCTGGCTCGCTTGACTTACCTGGAAGCTCTGATTCACGGGCGTGGCGGCTGCATACTTTGTGTTGCCGGCCTGGGTTGCCTGGATAGTGCATGTGCCCAGCGCGACCAGTGTTACTGTACTGCTGGAAACTGTGCAAACGGTTGTGGTGGTCGAAACGAAGCTTACCGTCAAGCCCGAGCTGGCCGTGGCGCTGACCGTGAATGGTGCGCTGCCGTACGCCCGATTCGACAGTGCATTGAAGGTGATGGTCTGGCTGGCTTGAGTTATCTGGAAGCTCTGGCTGACTGGCGCGGCCGCCAAGTAGTTGGTGTTGCCTGACTGAGTCGCCTTGATGGTGCAAGTACCCACAGTCACCATGGTTACGCTGTTTCCCGAGACGGTACAAGTTGCCGTGGTGGTCGACGCGAAGCTTACCGGCAGGCCGGAGCTGGCAGTGGCGCTGACTGTAAATGGCGTGGGACTATACGACCGGCTCGACA
The DNA here is from genome assembly GCA_035308525.1 of Bryobacteraceae bacterium. Taxonomy (GTDB): domain Bacteria; phylum Acidobacteriota; class Terriglobia; order Bryobacterales; family Bryobacteraceae; genus Bog-159. The sequence goes on along the minus strand of DATGGM010000066.1, from coordinate 12,173 downwards.
GGCCGCTGAAGGTGATGGTCTGACTGGCTTGGGCGACCTGGAAGCTCTGGTTCACGGGAATAGCGGCGGCAAAGTTGGTGTTGCCTGACTGAGTCGCCTGGATAGTGCACGTACCCACGGTCACCATGGTTACGCTGTTTCCGGAGACGGTACAAATGGTGGTGGTGGCCGACGCGAAGCTTACCGGCAGGCCGGAACTGGCAGTGGCGCTGACTGTAAATGGCGTGAGGCTGTACGACCGGTTCGACAGGCCGCTGAAGGTGATAGTCTGACTGGCTTGGGTGACCTGGAAGCTTTGGTTCACGGGAGTAGCGGCGGTGTAATTGGTATTGCCCGCCTGAGACGCCTGGATGGTGCAGGTGCCTGCCGCTACCAGGGTCACAGTGGCGCCGGATACCGTGCAAACAGCCGGGGTGGTCGAGGCGAAGCTCACTTGCAAACCGGATGTCGCGGTGGCGCTGATACCAAACGGTGCGGTGCCGAAGGACTGGTTGATCAAACCGCCGAATGAAATTGTCTGGCTGGCCTGACTGACCTGGAAGCCCTGGCTCACCGGTGCGGCGGCGGTGTAATTGGCATTGCCCGCCTGAGACGCCTGGATGGTGCAGGTGCCTGCCGCTACCAGGGTCACTGTGGCGCCGGATACCGTGCAAACAGCCGGGGTGGTCGAGGCGAAGCTCACCTGCAAACCGGATGTTGCAGTAGCGCTGACCGCAAACGGAGCGGAGCCGAACGGCTGGTTCGACAGTCCAGCGAAATTGATAGTCTGGCTGGCCTGATTGACCTGGAAGCTGTTGTTCACCGGCGTCGCAGCCGTGTAATTGGCGTTGCCGGCCTGAGCCGCCTGGATGGTGCAGGTGCCTGCCGCCACCAGGGTCACCGTGGCGCCGGATACCGTGCAAACAGCCGGGGTGGTCGAGGCGAAGCTCACTGGCAAACCGGATGTTGCGGTGGCACTGACAACAGGAGCGCTGCCAAATGCCTGATCCGCCAAAGCACCGAAAGTAATTGTCTGGCTGCCCGGCGCAACCTGGATGGACAAACCGCCGCCTGACGTCAGGCCCGTCGCCGAAGCACTCAAGGTGTAGCTGCCGGACGCATTGAAAACCAGGTTGCTGAAAGTGGCAATGCCGCCCACCGCGTTCCCTGTGAGGGTGCCGCCGACTCCCGCAGGATTCGATGCCATCGTGACCGCCGCGGTCGAACCCGAAATCAGGTTACCATAGACGTCTTGCACCTGTACCACCACGTTGCTTAACGGCGATCCCACGGTCGCAGTCGCCGGCTGCTGAGTCAATTGCAACTGAGCGGCCGAATCGACTGCAAGCAGAACCGAGAGACTGTTGCCGGAGTAGTTGGCCACCGCCAGGTCGGTCATCCCATCTCGGTTGAAGTCGCCGGCCGTCACGGAGACCGGACCGCTCCCGGCCGCGAACGGGCTCCCGCTCGCCGCCGTAAAGCTTCCAGTGCCGTTCCCCAGCAGGATAGTTACGTTGTTGTCACCCTGGTTGACGACCGCCAGGTCGGCGTTGCCGTCCCCGTTGATGTCACCGGTCACCAAAGATTGGGGAGCCGTCCCCACCGCGAACGGACTCCCGCTCGCCGCTGCAAACCCGCCGCTGCCATTCCCCAACAGCACCGTTATCGTGTTATCGCCCTGGTTCGCGACCGCCAGGTCCGTATTGCCGTCTGCGTTGAAATCACCGGCTGCCAGTGATTGCGGAGCCATACCGGCTGCAATCGGACTCCCACCGGCTGCCGCAAACCCGCCGCTGCCATTCCCCAGCAGTATCGTTAGGGTGTTATCGCCGTGGTTGGCGATGGCCAGGTCCGCGTTACCGTCCCCGTTGAAGTCTGCCACAACGACCGCTTGGGGGGAGACACCCACCGCGAACGGACTCCCGTTGGCGGCTGTGAAACCGCCGGCGCCGTCTCCCAGTAACACTGTCACGGTTTTGTCGGCCTGATTCACTATGGCCAGGTCCGCATTGCCGTCTCCGTTAAAATCAGTTACGGCCAAGGATTCGGGAGATGTCCCTACTGCGAACGGACTCCCGCTGGCCGGCGCGAACCCGCCGCTGCCATTCCCCAGCAGAATCGTAACGGTGTTGTCATTCTGGTTCACGACGGCCAGGTCCACGTTGCCGTCCCCGTTGAAGTCACCGGTCACCACGGCCTGCGGAGCGGATCCCACCGCGAACGGACTCCCGCTCGCCGGAGTGAAGTTGCCGCTGCCGTCACCCAACCACACCGCCACCGTATTTTCGCCTCGGTTAACGGCGGCCAAGTCGCCGATGCCATCTCCGTTGAAATCGCCGGCCACCACGGAAAGAGGCTGGGTTCCCGCCGCCAGCGTGGTCATCGTGAAACTGCTGGCCGGCCGCGAGACTACAGTCTGGGTCCACGGCGTCGATATGCTGGGCGCATACGCCGTGTTACCTGCATAACGCGCCGCCAAGGAACGCGCGCCGGTGGGCAGCATGGTGGTTTGGAACGTCGCGACACCATTCAAGACCGGTGCGGCCCCGAGCACAGAGGGGCCATCATAGAATGTTGCCGAACCGCTGACTGACGAAGGCGTTACCGTGGCGGTAATGGTCACCGGCGCGCCGAGTACCGACTGGCTCGCGGACGTCGTGACGCCTACGCTGGTGGACTGCATCACTTGAAACGTCTGGACCACCGGGAGCGCCGGCAGAAAGTCCACATTGCCGCTCTGGTTCGCTTGAATGGTGCACAAGCCCGGGGCCGCCAGCGTCACCAGGGTGTCGGAAACCGTGCAGACCGCCGTGGTGTTGGATGCGAAGCTCACCGGCAAGCCGGACGTCGCGGCCGCGCTGAGTACAAATGGCGTGGTCCCGAATACCTGGTTCGCCAATGCGCCGAACACGATCGTCTGGCCGGCCGGCGTCACCTGGAAACTCTGGCTCACCGGGGTGGCGGCCAGATAATTGGCATTGCCTACCTGGGTGGCTTGAATGGTGCAGACCCCCGCGACACCCAGTGTCACGGTGGTGCCGGACACCGCACAAACCGCGGTGTTGGTGGAGGCGAGGGTCACCGCCAGACCGGAAGTCGCGGTGGCGCCCAACGCGAACGGCGCAGCGCCGAACACCTGGTCGGGCAGGGCGCTGAAAGCGATGGTCTGGCTGGCTTGCCCTACCGGGAAGCCCTGGTTCACGGCCCCCGCGGCCAGGTAATTGGCATTGCCTGCCTGAGTGGCCTGGATATTACAGGCACCCGCGGCGATGATGGTCACCGTCGGGCCAGACACGGTACAAACCGCGGCGGTAGTCGAAGCGAGGTTGACGGGGAGCCCCGAGCTCGCGACTGCGCTGATCTGGAACGGTGGCGCGCCATACACCTGGCTGGACAAAGCGCCGAAAGTGATCGTCTGGCTGGCCTGAGTCACCTGGAAGCTCTGATTCACAGGCGTGGCGGGGAGATAATTGGAATTGCCCGCCTGAGTCGCCTGAATAGTGCAACCGCCGGCGGCCACCAGAGTCACCGTGGCGCCTGAAACGCTGCAGACCGCCGTCGTGCTGGAGGCGAAACTAACGGCCAGCCCGGACGAGGCGATAGCGCTGACCGCCAACGGACCGCTGCCGAAGGGCTGGTCCGGCTGAGCACCGAATGTGATTGTCTGGCTGGCCTGTATCACCTGGAAGCTCTGGCTCACTGCCGGGGCGGCCGCGTAGTTGGTATTGCCGGCCTGGGTGGCTTGAATGGTGCATGTACCCGCCCCCGCCAGCGTCACGGTAGCGCTTGAGACTGTGCAGACTGCCGTTGTAATCGAGGTGAAGCTTACCGCCAGCCCGGACGTTGCTGTGGCGCTTACCGCCAACGGCGCGGCGCCGAACGTCTGGCTGGACAAGGCGGCGAACGTGATGGTCTGGTTTGCCTGCGTTACTTGGAAGTTCTGGTTCACCGCCGGGGCGGCCGCGTAGTTGGTATTGCCGGCCTGGGTGGCTTGAATGGTGCACGTACCCGCCGCCACTAGCGTCACGGTAGCGCTGGAGACTGTGCAGACAGTCGTCGTGGTGGAGGCGAAACTGACCGCTAAGCCGGACGACGCCGTGGCGCTGACCGCAAACGGCGCAGCGCCGAAAGGCTGATCCGGCAGGAGGCCGAAGTTGATGGTCTGGCCGGCCGGGGCGCCCTGCGTCACCGTGACCTGCACACCCAGCACATTAAGATGTCCGCTGCGGCTGAGGTTCGAAGTGTTGCCAGTGAACGAAAAACTGAGCGTGCCTGCGGCCAGGCCAGTAACTGTCAGCCAATCCTGGTCGCTGGTTGCGGACAACGGTGTACCGGCTGGGAGTACCTGCACGGAGGTGGAATCCGAGCCGGCCGCCGCGCTTTCGTTGCACGAGGTGGTTCCCAAAGCCAGGTAAGCGATGCTGAGCTCTTCGACAGCGCTGTCGCCCGAATCGGCCACATACACGTTCTCCAGCCCGTCCACTGCCAGCCCCGCGGGACCCTTCAGTCCGGACGAAATCAAACTAGTCACTTGCTGGGTCGCGGCATTCCATTGTTTCAGCGCGTTGTTGCCGGTGTCTGAGACGTACACGTTGCCTTGCCCGTCCACAGCCACGCCGGTGGGGGCGCTCAACCCGGATACCAACAAAGTCAACGGGCCACCGCTGGCCGGCTGTTCGAAGAGCATGTTGCTCCCACTGTCTGCAATGTAGACGTTGCCGGCCGCGTCCACCGCCAGTGCGGCGGGCGTGGTAAGTCCACTGCTCACGAGCACGCTGACCTTCTGGCTGACCGCGCTCCACTCCTTCACCGCGTGGTTGCCGGTGTCGGTGAAATACACATTGCCGGCGGAGTCCAGCGCTACTCCCTGCGGGCTATTCAGGCCCGTTACCACTGGGATTAGGATTTGCGTCAGCGGACTCCATTGCCGGATGGCGTTGTGACCGCTATCGGCGATGTAGACGTTCCCGGACGCGTCAACGGCGACTCCTGAGGGACTGCTCAGCCCGCTGGACACCAATATGGTGGCCTGCTGTGTGCCGGCATTCCACTCGACAATCGAGTTGTTGGCTGCATCCGCGATGTAGACGTTGCCTTGGGCATCCAGCGCCACGGCGCGTGGCAGGTTTAGCCCGGACGACAACAGGGTGGTTATTGGATACACCGGCACGGAGTTGGCGCCGGCCTGCGTCACCGTAAAGGTCGCGCCCGCAACAGTCAACGCGCCCGTTTGGGGAGCCGGATTGGTATTGACGCCATAGCTGAATTGAAGGAGCCCGCCGGCATTGCCGCTTACGGTTGCCGGCGTTAACCACGGGGCGTTGCTGGTGGCCGTCCAAGGCCCGTAACCCGATAAAAGAACCGTACCACTACCGCTCGCGCTACCGACCAATGCTGAACTGGCGCCCAAGGTGTAGCCGAGGTTAGTGAGAGTGAAAGTGGCGGTCAAGGCATTTGCCGAGGCCGTAACTGTAAATAAGCCGGGAATTGAGTTGCTGCCCAGCGGCGGTGCGGCCGCTTTGCCATTATGGTCTGTGGTAGCCAGCACCAAGAGGCCCGTGGCGCTGAAGACCCCACTCGCACCCGCAGCACCGGGTACCACGGTAAACGTCACGCTTGCGCCGGCCACGGGCGCCCCTGTGACATCCGTAACAGTGACCGCCAGCGGGACAGGGAAGGCCTGTTCGATGGGTGTGCTCTGGCCATCGCCCGCCGACTTGGTAATGGTGGCTGGCTGCCCGGCGCCTTGCCTGACTTGCGAGGCCAGCGTGCCGTACTGCGTGCCCAAAGTGGACACCGCGGGTAGCTGACCCATACATGCCGGCATAAAACCGTCGGTTCCGGGTGAGACGTGCGTGTTATTCGGGTCCGACGACGTGCACAGCAAATCCGGCGTGTCGATATAATCCCATCCCAGTACTCCCACGTATTGAGCCCAAGCCGTGGGAGTAGACGCGAGCCACGCGCTCCAGCTGTTGGTTGACGTCCAGCCGATCCAGCCGCTCCCGAGGTAACTGTCTTTCTCAGCCGTACCGTCCTGGCCGCCAGGAATACTCCACTTTATGGTGCTCGACTCATTTACCCACAGGGGCAGTTTATAGGGCGCCGCGAGCGCCCGCCCGGCCATGTAAGTGTAGGTGGATACTCCTGCTGCCGGCACTCCGACCAACGTCGAGTATTTTCCGGATACCGCGTTCATCGATGGGTATACGTCCATCGCGACGTAATCCAGAAACGGATCGAGCGTCGTGAAATTGCACCAATAATTCAGCGAACCGGCTGAGTTTGGACAGGTGTACGCGCCGGCTGTGATCCCCATGTCCGCAAACGAGCTGCCGACGCCAACCAGCGTTGCCGGACTGACAGCCTTAATCGCGGCGCTGGCGTGCTGCAGAAAGGTATCCACGTTGGCGGGTGTGGACAGGAACGGGCATGCGCCGCAGAACAGTCCCCAACTACCGGCAGGCTCGTGCATAGCCGTATGCCGTGCCGTCGGCACCAGCGCCACCATGGTCTGATACAGCGGAACCATGCACGCTTCCACGGCCGCCTCGGTACGGCTGGCGGCGCTGGTCAGCCCGCATGTTTGCCATATATCGATCGAAGGCGTCGGGGAAAAATGAATCTTTACCTGTGGATAGTTGTTCGTAATATAATTGAGGACCGCGGTGTAAGTGCCAAAGGCGCGCCCCAGGCTTGCCTGGTAGTTATTCGGGCTGGTGGGCGGAGTAAAGCAGGATGACCCAGCCGCGACTGTGCTGGAACTGTAACTGGCACAGTAAGTTGCGTACTGGCTGGCCATGAACCAAGGGCCTGGGTCAATATTGATATCCGTCGCGATGAGCCCCAGGCCACCTTGGCCCAACGGCTTGAAAAGCGCATCGGCAAATGCCTCGGCGTATGCCACGTTGTTATATAGGCATGTGGGGGGACCTTGCGCCGGACAACTCGGCGCGTCGCTCAAGAAAAAATTTTGCCATAGCGGACTGAATTGAGCGCTGTAGAGAATGTTGTTCGACGGATAAGGGCTGAACGCTGAAACTATTGCAGTGTATGATGACTCCTCGCCGCCCAGCAAGCCTTTAAGGCTTTGTGCGCCATTAAGCCCGCCATATATCCCGGACGGGGAACTCGTCCAACTGACCGTATCACCGAACTGGTCTCCAGCCGTTGGGGACCCGACTGTAGGGCACGTGCCAGTGGTGGTGACGGTGCAGGTCTGCGCCAACAAAGCGGCCGGCAGCGCGAATAGGAGCAGGAGTCTCATGGATTCAGCGGGCCTGAACAGCCCGGCGGGCAACCGCCCGGTCGGACCAGCGCACGAGTTATTTGTGCGCCCCCGTACTATATCAGTTATTATTGGTAAAGAGAATCCCAAATTCACTTAAATTCAGAGATTCAGTTCAGACTTTTCCTAACGTGGAAACCAGGAAGCACGCGCATTTGGCGGGCTTTACTCGTGGGCTATTGGTATTTATCCTCGCCTTAACTATATAATTACGAGAGGCGGTAATATACCCGCCCTACTCCAGTCCGGATCATTGAGGAAACCGTCATACCCGCCATCCGCCTCCTGACGTGCTTGCTGATTTCAACGCTGGTGCTCGCCGCCGGGCATCGTCCGATCAACTGGCGCCCAGTGAACGCGGAGTCGCTGCAGCACTTTACCTCACTGCTGCGCATCGATACCTCCAATCCGCCGGGCAACGAGACCAAGGCCGCCGAGTATCTTGAGAGCGTTCTGACGCGCGAGGGAATCCGCACCAAGATTCTGGCGCTCGAACCCGCGCGTGCCAACCTGGTGGCCCGCATCAAAGGCAACGGCTCCGCGCGGCCGATTGCCATTCTGGGACATACGGACGTGGTCGGCGTACAGCGCGCCAACTGGTCGGTCGATCCGTTTGCCGCGTTGCGCCGGGATGGCTTCGTGTACGGCCGCGGCGCGGTGGATGACAAGGAGATCGTGACCGCCGGGCTGATGGTGATGCTGCTGCTCCAGCGCCGCCAGATCAAGCTGAATCGCGACGTGATCTTCGTAGCCGAGGCCGGCGAGGAGGGCTCGCCGAATGTGGGGATCGATTTTCTGGTAAGCCGTCATTGGGACGAAATTGCCGCGGAATATGCGCTTGCGGAGGGAGGCTCGGCCGTGGCTGTGGGCGGCAAGGTGCGCTACCTGGCTATCACCACGGCTGAAAAGGTGCCGCGGGGTGTCCGGCTGATCGCGCGCGGAACTTCGGGGCACGCCTCGCGCCCCACGCCGAACAACGCGGTGGCGCACCTGGCGGCCGCCGTTGCCAAGCTCAGCGAGTGGCGCACGCCCATCAGGCTGAATGAGACCACCCGCGCCTATTTCGAGCGGCTGTCATCCATCAGCCCGCCGGACGAGGCGGATCGTTACCGGCATATCGCCGATCCGGAGCGCGGCCCCGAAATCGACCGCTACTTTGAGCGCTACGAGCCGGCCCACTTCGCCATCCTGCGTACCACCCTCACCCCCACCATGCTTAAGGCGGGTTTCCGTTCGAACGTGATCCCATCGGAGGCCGAAGCGGTTGTTGACATCCGCGCGCTGCCCGACGAAGACATGCCGCGCCTCTATCAGGCGATGCGCGCCCTGATTGCCGATCCCAGCGTGGAAATCGAGCCGGGCAAGCCGGACCGCCCGGCCACGCCGCCCTCGCGTACCGAGACCGTCATGTACCAGGCGCTGGAACATGCCCAGCACAAAATGTTTCCCAAAGCGGTCACTCTGCCCTCCATGTTGACCGGCGCTACGGATATGGCCCAGCTTCGCGCCAAAGGCGTGGAGGCTTATGGGTTCGGCCCGGTGGTGGAAGCCGGCGATCCAGGCGAAGCGCACGCCAACGACGAGCGGCTGGCCGAATCGTCGCTGTATAAGCTGGTCGAGTTCCTGTGGTACGCGGTGTTGGAGGTCGCCGCGCAGCCCTAACCGGTCCCGGCGCTAGTGAATGGTGCGGGTCTTACGGTTCATGTAATCCATCAGCAGATACTGGCCCAGCGTGTAGGGCGTGGTGAAATAGGCCTTGCCGCGGCAGAGCTCGGTGACCTTCTGCACGAAATTGACTAAGCCGTAATCGCTGGCCAGCATGAAGGTGTTGATGATGATGCCTTGTTTCTTGCAGCGGTTTACTTCTTCGAGCGTGCGGCTGATGACCAGTGGATCGAGCCCGAAAGCGTTCTTGTAGACGCGGCCGTCGTCGAGCGTCAGGCAGCTCGGCTTGCCGTCGGTGATCATGACGATCTGGCGCATATCCTTGCGCTCCTGCAACAGAAGCTTCTGCGCCAGAATCAGGCCGTCGCGGGTGTTCGTGTAATACGGCCCCACTTGCACGCGAGCCAGTTGGCTGATGGCCAGTTCTTCGGCGGAATCGTGGAAGAGCACGCAGCGCAGGCTATCGCCCGGATACTGGGTGCGTATCAGGTGCGCCAGCGCCAGCGCGACCTTCTTGGCGGGCGTAAAGCGGTCTTCGCCGTACAGGATCATGCTGTGGCTGCAATCCAGCATCAGCACGGTGGCGCAGGAGCTCTGGTACTCGCACTGGTGCACGTGCAGATCGCCGTATTCCATATCGAGCGGCACCTTGGCGCCCTCGCGGCGGATGGCGGAAAACAGCGTCTCGCTGATGTCCAGGTTGAGCGTGTCGCCGAATTCATACTGCTTGGAAGAGCCGGAAGCCTCGATGCCGGTAGCCAGGTCGCGCGTGTCGTGGCGCCCGAAGCTGGATTTTCCGAGCGATCCCAGCAGGTCCTTCAGGGTCTTGAACCCCAGGAAGTCCAGCGATTTGTCGGTCACTTCGAAGCGCACTTTGGTCTCTGGCCCCTGGCCCATTCCGGGCGAGCCCGGCTGCTCGTTGTTCTGTTGATCGACGGTGATCTGTCCCTCGTCGATCATTTTCTGCACCAGATTGTCGAGCAGCTTCTGCATCTGTTCCGGGGTCAGGTTCTGCAGACGCTCCATCAACTCCTGCATCTGCTGATTGTCGAAGAGATCGCCCCGTTCGAGCGCCTGCTGAATGGCCTGCTTCAGGTCTTCGAGGGTATGCTCGTTCCACTCGCTGAATGGCATGTACTGCGTATTGAAGCCGCTCTGCAGCAGGAAATCGGAGAGCGCCTGTAACAGGTCTTCGGCGCTGATGCCGAAGTCTTCGCCGGTGTACTTGGAATATTTGATCTTCATCGGCGGCTAATTGTATTGCCGCCGAAAGTTCGGGCGTTGCGGCGGGCCCTCTTCTTTTGCCCCTTCGCGAGCTCCTTCGCGGCGGCGCTCCTCTGCCCCGAAGCCGCGCTCCTCATTGCGGCTGATGCGGCGGTGGGCGTACAGGCCCTCCAGCACGAATTCCGCGGCGGACGCCCGCACGGCATCCGGCTCGTTGGCCGAAAGCTTCAGTACTTTCAATTTCTCCATCAGGCCCTGGATGGATTCCAGAACCTTCACCATGGACGCCGCGTCCATGCCCTCATCGAGCTTCAGCGTGCCGCCCAAATCGAACCACTGCACGATCTGCGAGACGTTGGCGCCTTCGAAGTACTTGTCGTAAACCTTGCCCACGGCCACGCGAATCAATTCACGAGCCACCGCGTCGCCGCCTTTCAGCTCGCCTTCGTACTCCAGCTCCAGCTTGCCGGTGATGGATGGCAGGGCCGAATAGATGTCCACCACGCGCGGCACGGCGGCCGGTTCTTTAGCTCTCAAGGCGCGCCGCTCGGCGTTGGACACCACGTTCTCGAGCACCGAGATGGGCAGGCGCTGAGATACGCCGGAGCGCTTGTCGACACGCTTATCCTCGCGCGCCAGAAACGCCAGTTGCTCCACGATCTCCTTGATGTACACGGGCACCCGGACGTCGATCGGGGCGGCGCGTTGCAGCCAGGCCTCCTGCTCCGTGATGGCCATGCCCTGGTCGAGTGTGGCGGGATAATGCGTACGGATCTCGCTGCCGATGCGGTCTTTGAGCGGGGTGATGATTTTCCCGCGCGCTGTGTAATCTTCCGGGTTGGCGGTGAATACCAGCATCAGGTCCAAAGGCAGGCGCACAGGGTAGCCTTTGATTTGTACGTCGCCCTCCTGCATGATATTGAACAAGCCCACCTGGATTTTGCCGGCGAGGTCGGGAAGCTCGTTGATGGCGAAAATCCCGCGGTTGGCGCGCGGCAGCAGGCCGTAATGCACGGTGAGCTCGTCGGAGATGTCCTGGCCGCGCCGCGCCGCCTTGATCGGATCGATGTCGCCGATCATGTCGGCGATGGTCACATCCGGGGTGGCGAGCTTTTCCACGTAGCGGTGCTCGGCCGTCAGGTAGGCGATGGGTGTGTCGTCGCCTTCTTCCTGGATCAGGTTGCGGCAGCGCCGGCAGATGGGGTGGTAGGGATTGTCGTGGATCTCGCAGCCTTCGACATAAGGCAGCACGTCGTCGAGCAGCGTGGTGAGCATGCGGATCAGGCGGGTCTTCGCCTGGCCGCGCAAGCCCAGCAGGATGAAGTTGTGGCGCGACAGGATGGCGTTGACCATCTGCGGAACCACGCTTTCTTCGTAACCCACGATGCCGGGAAACAGCGGCGCGGGGCATTGCAGCTTGCAGATCAGGTTGGCGCGCAGCTCGTCCTTCACCGAACGCTCGCCGATGCGTTCTTCCGATAAAGAGCTGTTGCGTAGAACGCCGAGCGTGCGGGGTAAATCCCAGGTGGCTTTAGTCAACCGCTGACCCCCCTTTGATGCGATTGTAGCAGAGGCAGGGGCGGGCGGCTTTGCGGATGGTACTCTAGTTCTGCCCGCCGCCGCTGGATCCGCCATTCATCCGGGCGAGCTCTTTCCGGAACAGGGGATTTGAAGGATAGTTGCGCGCCAGTTCTTCGAGCAATTGCTCGGTTTCGCGCGGGCGCTTCTCGCGCAGGTCGATAATTGCCAGCAGGATCTTGGCGAACGGCTTGAAGTAGTGCCCGTCCCGGATGACGAGTTGTAGGTTCTTTACGCCCTGATCTTTGCTGCCTTGCACGTTATCGAAGTGCACGAACCACCGGATGAAGAACGGCAGGCTGCCTACCATATACTCCGAAATGCCGGCTGTAATGTACGCGTCCACGCAAGGGGGATTCAGCTTGATGAGGCGCTGCGCGTAACTGTTTGATCGCTTGGCGGGCGACAGGCTGGCGATCTGCCGCTTCTCCACGAATGC
>DATGGM010000065.1:0-3876 GCA_035308525.1 Bryobacteraceae bacterium | reverse complement strand
GAAACGTAGTTCAACAGCAACATCCCGGCGCTGCGCTTCTCGCCCGCGCGAGCCAACTGCTTAATTGCCTTGCCGTAGCTCTCCAGCGCCCCCTCAAAGTCGCCGTGGGCCAACTGCAGTTGTGCGCCGATCGCCGGCACGTACAGCTTGTGGAGAGGCGAGGCGTGCTCTGCAAAGCTCCCCAGGGCGGCATCGGCCATATCGAACTTCTTCTGGTCGCCATAGACGATGGCCAGCTTGAGGTAATCCACATAGTCGGAGAAATCAGGACGGATTTCCAGCACCTTGCGGTAGGCGGCTACCGCTTCATCATGACGGCCGGCGATAAACAGCAGGTCGCCGCGGCTATCCACCGGGTTGGGATCGGTGGGCCGGAGCGCGGCATAGCGGTCATTGTCCTGCAGCGCGCCAGCCAAGTCTCCGGAAATCGCCAAGGTGTAGCTCTCCACATTCAGGAGAGTCTCGGCTCTGGGGTCGAGTTCCAACCCCTCGCGCAACACCTGCAACGACTCTTGAGCCCGGCCGTTGCCCGTCAGAGTTTGCGCCAGCCAACCGCGGTTCTCGCTGTCGTGCGGGAACTCCGCCACCAATTTTTGCAACGAAGAGATAAGCGCCTCCGGGTCTCCGCTCTGCCTTGCCTTGCGCGACTGATACACCATCTGCTCGTAACGCGGCAGGCGGGACTGCATGCGGTCGAGCTTCTTCTGAATCTCGTCGGCCTGGCGCAGGTCGCCTTCAAACTCGTATTGCGATGCCAGGGACATGTATGCCAGGGCGAACTGGGGGTCAAGGCCCACAGCTTCCTTGAGTTCTCCGATGGCATCCGCTACCAGGAAGCGGCGGCCATAGTCCACTCCCATCTGGTAATGACGATAGGCTTCCACATTGGAGGTGGCGGCCTGCTCGATTTCCGGAGGTTTCGCCGGCAGGCTCTCGGCGGGAAGAAGATTGCGCGCGATCCGGTCGGTGAGCCGGTCCACCAAACCGAAGATGCTCTGCAGGTCCTGGCCCTCGAGTTTGTCGGAGTACAGAATCTGGCCAGTGGCGGTGTCCTGCACCCGCAAATCGAGACGCAATTGGGTGGGCCCTATCTTGAGCAGGGCGCCGGTAATGTAGGCTTGAGCGCCGGCATCGTGAGCCACGCTTTGCGCCTGCGCCGGGTCGAGCGCGCCGTTGCCTGCGCTCACCCGCCTCACCGCGCCCAGCACCCGGTCCGTGGAAAGCACCTCCAGGCCCTTGACCTGCGCCAGGTTGGTGGTCAGCATGTCCGTGAGTCCGCCATCCAGCCAGTTGAGCGAGGGATCCTGCGACAGGTTGGAGAAGTAGAGGACGGCCAGAACCTTATGGGGGCTGGCGGCCGGCCGCAATGCTGCGCGGCGGCGCGCCATCCACAAGCTGTCCGCGGCAAAGACCGCCAGTGCGATGGCAGCCACGGCAACTATCAACCATTTTCCCCGGGCCATGGTTGTTACCGTGCCGGAAGAAGCCGGCAGGGCCGAGGAGACCGGGCGCGCCGCTGCAGTATCCGCCGGAACTGACTCGCCGGGCTGTGTGGCTTCGCCGGCCCGCAGGGCGTGCCCCGATTCGGTGTCGCGTTTCAAGCGGGCGAGGTCGGCGCGCAGGTCGGAAGCGGTTTGGTAGCGCAAGTGCCGGTCCTTTTCCAGCGCCTTGGTGATGATTTCGTCCAGTTGCGGCGGCACATCGGGATTCAAGCGCAGCGGATCGGTGGGAACGCGGTTGAGAATGGCGTCGAAGATAACGGCCGAAGTGTGGCCCCGGAAGGGCAAGGTGCCCGTAGCCATTTCGTAGAGCACAGCGCCGAAGGAGAACAGGTCAGTGCGCGCGTCCAGTTCTTCGCCCCGCGCCTGCTCGGGCGACATGTAAGCCACGGTTCCGACCGCCGTACCGGGGCTGGTCAGCATTTCGTCTGTGGTGCCCACCGTGGCAGCGGCGACAGCCTCGGCCACGGTCCGCCGGGGCACGGCAAGCTTAGCCAGGCCGAAATCGAGAATTTTCGCCTGGCCACGATCGGTAACAAAAATATTTGCCGGTTTGATATCGCGATGGATGATGCCTTGGGTGTGCGCGGCCTCCAGCGCGTCCGCAATCTGGATGCCGAGTTCGACCAGCGCTGCAGTCTTCATTGGCCGCCCCAGCACCAGGTGGGCAAGAGTGCAGCCCTGCAGGTATTGCATGGCGATGAAAGGTTGGCCGGCGTGCTCGCCGATTTCGTAAATGGTGCAGATGTTGGGATGGTCGAGGGCGGAGGCGGCGCGCGCTTCCCGCTGAAACCGCTCCAGCGCTTGCGGGTCGCGGGCCAGTTCCTCGGGCAGGAACTTCAAGGCGACCATGCGTCCGAGGAGCTTGTCCTCGGCCTTGTAAACCACGCCCATGCCGCCGCCGCCGAGCTTTTCCAGGATGCGGTAGTGAGAAACCGTCTCTCCGAGCACTTCAGCCGCCTCCCAGCGCCATCCTAAGGCGGAGGATGCACCCCGTCAATGCAAGCCCATTTTGGGCCGCTTAGCCGCCGGCGTCCTCAACGACAGAATTTTTCGTACTGTTGCAGGATGTAGGGATCGGTCATGCCTGCGATGTAGTCACAGACCACGCGCTGCAAGGGCTCGGAGGCGGCCTTTTCGCGGTAGTTGCCGGGAAGCGCCGAGGGATTGCGCATCCAGTAATGGAATAGGTCGCCGACTACTCGCTCAGCGTCTGCTTTCTCCGGTTCCAGCTCAGGGCTGTAGTAGAGGTTTTGATATAGGAACTCCTTTGCCTGGCGCCGCTCGCCGTCCACTTGCGGGCTGAAGGCCGCCAGGCGCTGGGCATGCGCGCGCACGGTTTCGAGGGTCGCGATGCCGGCATTGTGCAGCCGGCGGCTGGTATGGCTGATCAGGTCGGTTACCAGTCGGTTGAGCATGCCCTTGAGCGCCTCGTTGAACTTTAATTTATCGGGGGCATCAGGATAGTTTCGTTCGACCTCGCGAAAGAAGAACTCGAACACCGGCACCCCGGCGCGAATCTGCTCCAGGGAAAGGATGTGCGCCTCGTAGCCATCGTCGAGGTCGGCGGTGTCATAGGCAATCTCATCGGCAAGGTCAATAAGCTGGGCTTCCAGCGGCGGCTTCTGGTCCAGAAGGTACTCACGGAGCTGGGGGAACTCCGCCGGACTGTAATCGCGCGAGTGCTTGATGATGCCTTCGCGCACCTCGAAGGTCAGGTTCAGGCCGCGGAAGGCGGCATAGCGCTGCTCGAAATCCTCCACGATGCGCAAAGCATGCAGGTTGTGGTCGAAGAAGTCGCCTTGGGCTCGCATGGCGGCATCCAACGCTTTCTCCCCGGCATGGCCGAAGGGAGGATGGCCAATGTCGTGCACCAGCGCCAGCGCCTCCACCAAATCCACATTGAGCCCCAACTGGGCGGCAATGGTGCGGGAAACCTGCGCCACTTCAATAGTGTGGGTGAGGCGGTTGCGGAAGTGATCGGAAAAGCGGCGCGTGAATACCTGCGTCTTTGCTTCCAGACGGCGAAACGCGCGGGAGTGGATCACGCGGTCGCGATCGCGCTGAAAGGGATTGCGGTAGGGATGCGGCGGCTCCGGGTGGCGCCTGCCCCGCGAATCCTCCGCCCGCACCGCATAATCAGCCAGCATGAAACCATTTCACCACAAACAGTAGGAAGGGAAGAAATTGGTGATGAGGATTGACGAATGGAAACCGCCTGCCGCTAACGCGATGTTCGCGTGTCATGCACCGCAACCGTCGTGGATTGTCATGTGCTCAGCTCGGCACTTGAGAGGAGATCAGCAAAAAACCGGCCGAGGCAAACAAAAAGGCCGCGCCACGCGCGGCCGCTTTCGTAATCATCAATCTTCAATCT
>DATGGM010000064.1:0-22624 GCA_035308525.1 Bryobacteraceae bacterium | reverse complement strand
GTCGAAGTACGCGCCTTCGATGGACCGCGCGGCCGCGTCGATATTCGCGACGTTATCTCGCTCCTCGGCGAACGCCGCTGCCTTTCGGCTATCATCGAAGCCGGCAGCAAGGTGAACTGGGCCGCGCTCGAATGCGGCGTGGTGGACAAGATCTTCTTTTATTACGCGCCGAAGATTCTGGGTGGAACGGAATCGCTCTCCATGGCCGGCGGCGTGGGCCGGCGGCGGCGCGCCGATGCCATTCGCGTGCATCGTACGGAGTTGCACCGTATCGCTCCCGACGAGTTCGCGGTGGAAGGTTACGTCGTCAAAGAGGCTTGAATGTTCACCGGGATCATTGAAGAACTCGGCGCTGTGGAGTCGGTCGACAGCCGGGCCGCCGGCGCGCGCCTCAAGGTCCGCTGCCAAAAGGTGATGGACGATATGGCCGAGGGCGCCAGCATCGCGGTGAATGGGGTGTGCCTGACGGCCGTGGACCTCCGCCCGGATTCGTTCTGCGCGGACCTGGCGCCGGAGACTTTGCGGCGCAGCAATCTGGGCGCGCTGCGGGTGCGGTCGCGCGTCAATCTGGAGCGCCCGCTGGCGCCCACCGGTCGGCTGAGCGGGCACATCGTGCAGGGACATGTGGATGCCACCGGTGAGTTTCTGTCGCTCCAGGCGCTGGGCGATGAGAACTGGTGGCTGAAGGTGCGCGTGCCGGCCGAGTTAGACCCTTATCTGGTTTATAAGGGTTCCGTGGCGATCGACGGCATTAGTCTGACGATTGCCGCGCTCGAAGGCGACGTCCTGTCAGTGACCATCATCCCGCATACTTACCGCAACACTACCCTGGGCGGTTATCAGCCCGGTAGCCGCGTCAACGTGGAGTGCGACATCCTGGCCAAGCATGTGGAGAAGCTGGTCCGCAGCCTGGATCTGAAGCCGCGCCTGACCATGGAGCGATTGCGCGAGCAGGGGTTTTAAGCTTCGAAGCGCAGGCAGGCGCGGCCGCAGTAGATCTCGTCGCCGGCGCGCAAACGCTCGCCGCGCCGGTTGCCGGCGGGAACCTCGATGGAGCGGCCCTCGCGGAAAATGCGCGTGCCGTATTCACTGTCGTCGTCGCAGATGCGATACTCGCCCGCCGCGGATTCAAAGCGGATGTGCGCGTGGGCGCGTGAGACCGTCGCGTTGGCCTGGTCCTCGCCTTCTTCAAAGACGATGTCGTTACGCCGCACGATGCGCTGCTGGCTGTCGGTAAGCTCGCGCATGCGTCCGATGTTTGTGCGCGGCTTTTCGAGCGCGTAAGTTTCCTCGGCAGCTTTGCCTGACACAACCACAAGGCGGCCCGGCGTGAACTCGGGCTTGGGTGCGGCCTCCGGCTCGGGTGCAGCCGGAACGGCCGGCGCGGGAGGCGCCTCATGGATGGCGTACTCGATCTCGAAACCCTTGTCGCCTTCCACGGCGGTTTCCACTTCTACCGCGAATCCCGCGGGCAATTCGCAGCCGGCCGCCTGCAGGCACTCGCGGATGTCGCCCTCCAACCGGTGCTCCTGCGCGAATGCCGCCTGGAACAGGTCGCGACGTTCGGCTTCCGGCGAAATCAACCGCACCCGCAAATAGTTGTAGGGGAACAAGCGCCGGCCGCGCTGCACGGTCTGTATCTTACTTTCGATTTGCTCCAGTATGGCGCGATGCACCAGCAACAGCTCGTCCGACTGGACCGGTCCGAACGCCCGCTCCGTCCATTTACGGAACGTGCGCTCGATGGTCTTCTCCACTTCCGAAAAGAAATTCATGGCCGTTTCCCTGCTCCGATCAAACCCAGGCTCTGCGCCGCCGAGACCACCGCCGCGGCCGCGGGCGCCGCGTAGGTTCCGCCATACTGGCCGTTCTCGATCAACACCGCGAAAGCGATGCGCCGTTCCGCCTGGTACGGGGCAAAGCCGATGAACCAGGCATGCGACGGGCCGTCGGCGAGCTCCGCGGTACCGGTCTTGCCGGCGATGGGCACGGAGGCTCCCGCCGCGCGCTGCCCGGTACCCTGCGTGACTACCTCGCGCATGAAGCGGCTCAACGTAGCGGCCACATCCGGCGAGATCACCGCCTGCGAGGCTTGCGTGCGATCATTGCTGTCATCCGCGATCCAGCGGCCCTGCGGCATCTGGCCTCCGTTGGCGATGGTGGCCGCCACGCGCGCCATCTGGAACGGCGACGCCACAACCTGCCCCTGTCCGTATGACGATTGCGGCAGCGTCTTGCGCAGTTGCTGGACGGTGTTGGGCGCGGCCATCGAGATACCCAGCAGGCTGCCGGTATCGAACAGCGGCTGTGGGCCCACATTGTAAGTGCCTAACTGGGCGAAGTAAGCGTTGCACGAGACAATGACTGCCCGCTCCATGTCGATGGTGCCATGCGGCGACGTGTCCTGTATATCGTCGCGGATGGGGCGGGTGGAACCCCGCAGATAGTTACCCACGCGCCCGTCCGGCAAGCGGATGCATGAGTAAGTCTGTTTGGACAACTGCGGATCGGCGCGGAGGGCCGCCATGGCGGTGACCACTTTGAAAGTGGAGCCGGGGGGATACAGGCCGTATCGCGCGCGATCCAGATAGGGATTCGTGGCTTCTTCGGCGGGCTCCGCCGGGGCCGCGGTATCGCCTGGCCCGATGGGCGGCGGCGGAAAGCTGACGGACGCCAGCAGGTCGCCGGTGGCCGGATCCAGCACCACCAGGGCGCCTTTATCCTGGCCCGCCTGGCGCAGCGCGTTCTTCAGGCTCTCGGCCGCGCGCACCTGCAGCCGCGCGTCGATCGACAGGCGCACGTTACGCGCCCGGTCGAGCACACGCCGCACCTCGGGATTGTCCGGTTCGTACCGGTGACGCAGCAGCGGAACCAACTCGCGCAAGTCATACTTCACCACCCGCTCCATCTTACCCGTCTTAGGATTCTCCACGTCCACCAGCGTGGGCCGGTCGTCGTAACCGCGCAGCCTGGTGGCCGAATCGCGCTCCACGAACGAAGTATTGGTGGCGCCCCAGCGGATGCGCGTGCGCAGGTCGCCCAGCAGGTGAAAGGTCAGGCCCTCGAACGGATAGTGCCGGCTCTCGGTGCGCGAGCAGGCCTGATCGATATTGATTCCAAGCTGCTGGTATTGCGCGCGGTGCTTCTCCAGTTCGTCCCAATTGCTGGTAGCCAGCGGCAGACCGTTGCGATCGTAAATGCCGCCTTTGGGAATATCGCGGGTCACTTCCTGGAAGCGCGGGTTGTATTGATACCGGCGCGCTCCGTCGGCCTGCACCACCAGCGTGCCTTCGCCCATAATGGGTCCACTGCGCAGCACCTGGACATAGGCCGCCTTGCCGGCGATCAGCAGCGCCAGCGCACCCAGCGCCAGCCCCACGGCTTCCATTGGCGCACGGAACGGCGCATTACGCCGCGCATCGCCGCCGCGATGCGAGATTGAGGCTAGCATGGCGAACATCAGGAAGTTCGCCAGCATCGACGAACGGCCATAACTCAGGAATGGCGTCACGACTCCCGAGAGCGGCAGCACTCCCAGCGATCCTCCGGCGATCAGCAGGATCTGCAGCGCCATAGCCACTCCCAGGCCCGCGGCCAGGAAGAACTCATAGTCGCTGCGGGCGCGCAGGGCGATGCGCGACGCGCGGTACAAAATAAAAGCGTAAAGCGCGAATACCGCCGTGACCCCCAGAAAGCCCCACTCTTCGCCGAGCGCGGAGAGGATCAAGTCCGTGTGCACGGCGGGCACCAGCGCGGGATCGCCTAAACCGGGTCCCGTACCCCACAGACCGCCCGTGGCGTAGGCCCACAGCGATTCGGCCAATTGATCGCCGCCATGGATCGCGTTGTTCCATGGCGAAGCCCACATGGAGACGCGCTCGTAAACGGTATGCGGAACGCGCACCAGGTATCCGCCCACGAATCCGGCGAGCAGAAACAGCAGGCCGAATGCGGCCATCAGCCCGTCTTTGCGGGCGATGGAGTAGAGCGCCAAAAACAGGCAGGTGAACACCAGGGCCGGCCCCATGTCTTTCTGCAAAAAGAAAAACAGCAGCGAGAGCACCACGCACGTCAATACCGGGATGGTGTATTCGATCGGCGGGATGCCGCCCAACCGGTCGAAGCGCGCCAGGCCAGGGCGCCGCTCGCGGGCGTGCCGCAGGACGTCCCAACGTTCCGCGAAGTAGCCCGCCAGGAACAGGATTAGCAGAACGCGGATCACTTCTACGGGCTGGAATCCGAACATATTGACCTTGGCGTCGCTGGTGCCGGGACCGTGTCCGAACACGATCAGCAGCGCCGATAGCCCGAAACTGGCCAGCAGCGGCACAAAACTCAGCTTGCCCAGCAGGCGCGCGAAGTCCAGCGCGCTGGCGAGCGCGAGCAGCCCACATCCGACGGCCACGCCTTGCGCGAAATCGGCGAAAAGCAGGCTGTCGCGCACAGGATCGCGCAGGCTGACCATGAGGATCAGGCCGATGCCGGTGACCAGCAGGATTGCGGGCAGCAGCGCCTGGTCGCCGTGGAATCTGCTGGCGCTCCACCATAGATGCGCCGCCCAGAATACCCCGAAAAACGCCGCCGCCCAGAGAAGGAACGCCCTCCGGAACTGCGCGGGTAGGCGCACCACGAACGACGGCTTCAACTGCCGGAATTGTTCGCCGGTCAGCAGCGCATGGCGCCCCTGGAACGATTTCAGGCCCCGGGCGGTCTGCAGTTCCGCGTCGGAGACGCGCAGGCGCGCCACCGCGCCCACGTTCGGCAGCGATCCGGCGGCGTCGTAGATGCGGCGCGCCACGAACTGCCGCTCGGCCGGCTCGGTGAAGATTCCCAGGTACGGCAGCAGATCCTCGCGCGCACTCAGGCTGTTCAGGTTCAGGAGTTGCTTGTGGGCCAGGCCGCCCTCGATTTCGTCGAATGGGCGCGACTTGGCCCGATAGACCAGCCACAGGCCGAAGAGCAGCGCGATGGATGCGGCCAGCATCCACACTGCCTCGTTGCGCCGCCAGGTGAACGTCAGGCGTCCACCGGGCGGGGCCTGCGCTCTTTCCGCAGCTCTGCTGCGTGTTACGGCCATCGGGTGTCCCACTTCGATTCTAATGGAAAGCGCGCGGCTATTCGTATCGCAGCGCGACCATGGGATCGACCCATGCGGCACGCAGCGCGGGAATGAGCCCGGCAACCACGGCTACCGCCAGGAGCGCGAGAGCGCAGCCTGGGAAAACCGGCGGTTCGACCGCGTTGACGCCGTACAGCAGGCTACCCAACAGCGGAGTCAGCAAGAGCGCGGCGGCCAGACGCGCCGGGTCGGAGGCCGAGCGCACGTCAACCGCGAATTCCTCCGGCGCGAACCGCTTCGAAAAGGGAATGTAGAGATGCGGGTGCACTTCGGTATCGAGACCCGAGCCGCGGGTATCGTCCACGATGCCGACCACGCTCACACCCCCCAGCTTGCGGCCTAGGGATCGCGGATGCCAGGCCGGCGCAGGTTAGCGCCTAACTGGCTTACCGCCGAGGCCGAAAGCACGCCGGGCAAGGCTGTACAGCGGGCAGTAAGCCGGTCCGCGAAGGCGGCGCGCTGCAGTTCGTTGTACCTGGTGCCCGGCAGCGAGAGCCGCATGGTCAGCACCAGCGCGCGGCCATCCAGGGTTGCCGACGTAATACCGGGCACCGTGGCGGGGGCGATGGCAATCAAGGCGCGAATGGCGATGGCAGCGATTCGGTCAAGAGCTGGCGCACGATGCGGGACCGGCCGGCGCCGAGTGAAATGCGCAACGCCATTTCCGGCTGGCCGCGCAGCCCGCGCGCGACCAGCAGATTCGCCACGTTCACGCAGGCGATCAATAAGGAAACCACCACCGCTCCAAACAGGACGCTGACCGGGATGCGCGCCTCAGCCGAGTGTCCGCCAGGGTAAACATGGTGAGCTCCTTCGCGGAAGACACAAAAGGTATCAGAGTTCCTGTGGGATTGCAATAGGAATAGGCCGGCGGGTTCGGGCGGACTTGTGCGGGCCTATAACTATTTCTCCGTTCAGGGTATTATTCTAGGGGTAAAGGAAATTATGAAACTCCGCGGATCTATCGCCCTAGAGCTCTATTTTTGCCTGGTTGCGGCGGCGCCCGCCGCCCTGGCCACCAACCCGGCGACCTTATCGGCTAATCCTCCCGCCGTGGACTTTCAGTACGCCACCAATCAGCCGACGCCCCAGCCGGTGGTTGTTACCGTGACTGCCAGCAACGGCAGCACGCCGGCCCTCACCGAGACCGTGACGCCCGCGCAGGGCACCCCCGCCGGGCTTTTCAACGCGGCGGGTAACGCCTCCACGGTTCAGGTCGGCATTGACGCCAACACCTTGAATTCGCTGCTCGCCCAACCGGGCATCTACTCCGCGAGCATTGCCATCAGTGCCGCCGGTTTCAACACGGTGACCATTCCCGCCACCATCAGCATCAACAGCGCACTGGCGATCACGCCATCGGCGACCTCCCTGACTTTCAACACGCCATCGGGCGCGACTGTGGATATGTTCAGCTTGACGGGCACCAGTTCGTCGGCGGTGGCCTTTACGGTGACCGCCGCCACAGTAACCGGCGGGACCTGGTTGGGGGTTACCACCAGCGCCAATGCCACGCCTGCGACGCTCACTGCCACAGTGACTCCCGGGAGTCTGACCGAGGGCACGTACACCGGCAGCATCACGGTTACGCCCGACTCCATCAGCGGCACGGTCGTGATACCGGTGACGCTGCAGGTAGGCGCCAGTACCCTGACCGCCAATCCTGCGTCCTTTGCGTTCCTGTTTACCGAGGGAGGGACTATTCCGCCGCCGCAGACGCTGCAGCTTACCAGCACCCTGTCGAATAACACCTACACGGCGCAAGCCAACAGCTCAGGAAACTGGCTACTGGTTAACGGAGTCACAACCAACGTCTCCGGAGCGCTACCCGCCACCCTAAACGTTACGGTGAATCCCATCCGTTTAATCCCGGGAAACTTTCAAGGCACCATCACGGTGACCGACGCGCACGGAGCCACCCTGAGCGCGGCCGTCACCTTGCTCGTGACAGGCTTATCAAACATCGCGAATCCGACCGCATTAATGTTCGTGACACAGGTGAACGAGCCGGCGCCACCGGGCCAGACGGTGGCGATCAACGGGTTTGGCGTAGCTTCGTTCACTGCCACGGTGAACCAGTCTTGGCTGTCTCTATCCAAGACGAGCGGTACGGCGCCGTCTCAAACCGTTGTGAGCGTGAATCCCACGGGCCTGTCGCCCGGGACCTACCCGGGCATCGTGCTGATCAGTCTGAGTGCCGCGCACATACAGAATATCCAGGTGACTCTGGTGGTGTCGGCAAGCGCCGTGCTGACCACCGATTCCGGTGACTTTATTGCGAGCTACCATGGCGGCGACCCGCCGCCTAACCCGCTGCTTCTCAACGTCAACACCAGTACAGGGGCAGGACAGCAGTTTACGTATGCGCCGGGGATTCCTTCGTGGCTGCAAATCAATTCCGCGAGCCAGCCTCCGGCCACGCCAGACTTGTTGACCATTAGCTTAGCGCCCCAAACTCTGCCCACCGGCACTTACGAGGCGCAGATCGTTCTTTTGCCGGCGAATGGCGGTCCCACGGTTACGGTACCGGTGCTGCTGGAGGTAGCCGACGCAACGGCGGTGGTTCCCAGCCCCACCTCGCTCACCTTCTCCGCCACGGCCGGCACGGGTCCGCAAAGTCAGACCGTCGAGGTCAGCGCGTCGACCACCACGAGTTTCACGGCCGCCGCCAGCACCGTCAGCGGAGGAAGCTGGCTATCGGTGTCCCCCGCCAGCGGCACCGCCAACTTCGCCTTCACGCCGATTTCCGTGACCGCCGACGCCACCCTCCTGGGGGCCGGAACCTATCAGGGCCTGATTACGATCACCACCAGCGGTGGGGTGGTCTCCACTGTGTCGGTCACGTTCACCGTAACCTCGGGCAGCGGTTCGATCTCGCTCAGCCCATCCACGCTGGCATTCGCGTATACCCAGAATGGGGGGCTGCCGCCGGCCCAGACCATTCAGGTAACCGGAACGCAGAGTTTCACGACCAGCGCCGCCACCAGCAGCGGCGGCACGTGGCTGGCGGTTACGCCGGCTTCTGGAATCAACAACGCTACTCTGACTGTCTCAGTCAATCCAACCGGCGTCGCACCCGGTACGTACGCCGGTACGGTCACGGTGACTCCCACGACCGGCACGGCGCAGACCGCGACGGTGACATTGACGGTGACCGCCACGGGCACCCTGGCGGCCGCGCCCAATCCGCTGGCCTTCGCCTACACCGCCGGAAACCCGCCGCCGGCTCCACAAACCGTCTCCGTTACTTCGTCGGGAGGGGCCATCGCCTTTGCCGCGGCGGCTTCCAGCACCGGTTGGCTCTCGGTCACTCCGACCAGCGCCACTACGCCGGCGACCCTGACCGTTTCGGTGAATCCCGCCAACCTGGGTGCGAATACGTATAGCGGCTCCATCACCCTGACGGGCGGTGCGGGAGTCAATGCGGTGAACATTACGGTGACTCTGACGGTCACTGCTCCGCACCTGGTAATCGACCGCGTAGTGAATGCGGCCAGTTATGTGGGCGGCGGTATTTCGCCGGGCGAGATCGTGACCGTGTTCGGCACGGCCCTGGGACCCAATACGGGCTTGGGCGCCACCATTGACAGCCACGGCTTCATCGAAACCAGCCTCGGAAACGTGCAGGTGACGTTTAACGGGTACGCCGGACCGATCCTGTATGCCGGTTCCGGACAGGTCAACACCATCGTCCCCTATGAAGTGGCTGGTGTATCGAGCGCATCGGTGGAAGTAATTTTCGGCAGCGCCCGATCCAATGCGGTAACCATCCCCGTAGTGCAGAGCGCTCCCGGCATCTTCAGCGCCAACGCTTCCGGCACGGGCGACGGCGCTATTCTAGACCTGAACTATCATCTGGTTTCCGCCAGCAATCCGGCAAAAGCCGGCGATGTGATCCAGATATTCGCCACCGGACAGGGCCAGACGAATCCGCCTGGCGTGGATGGACTGGTCGAGCCGTCAGTCCTGCCACTGCCCGCCATTCTGTATCCGGCGGGAGTGACCATCGGCGGTATGCCGGCTACCATCCAGTACATCGGCGCGGCGCCCGGCCTGGTGGCGGGGGCCCTGCAAGTCAATGTGTATGTTCCCGCGGGAGTGGCTTCGGGGGCGGCGCAGTTGTTCCTGGCGATCGGCGGCAATAGCAGCCAAAGCGGCATCACGGTAGCCGTTCAATAGCCGGTATGAACACGCAGTGGAATACTCATCAGGACCCGCGCGCGACCGCCGCCGCTTGCGCCCAGCACATCAGCGCGTTGCTCGAACAGGCGCTGTCGGGCCAGGAGCAGGCCACCCTGGCGGTCTCGGGCGGCTCTACGCCCAAGCTACTCTTTGAAAGCCTGGTGTCGTCGCACTTCCGCTGGCAGCGCATCCACGTGTTTTTCGTGGACGAGCGCGCGGTGCCGCCAAACGATCCCGAAAGCAACTATCGCCTGGCGAACGAGAACCTGATCATCCCCGCGCGGATTCCGCCCGCTCAGGTGCATCGGATTCGGGCCGAGATCAAGCCGGAGACCGGCGCGCAGCAGTACGTGGAGGACATTCGCAACTTCTTCGGGCTGGAAGAAGGCGAGCAGCCGCATTTCGACGTGCTGCAACTGGGTTTGGGACCGGACGCGCACACCGCCAGCCTCTTCCCCGGCGAAACGGCCATCGAGGATCGCGAGCATATCGCGGGAGCCTTGTACGTGCAAAAGTTGTCAAAGTGGCGCATCACCCTGCTGCCGGGCGCGCTGCTGGCCGCCAAGAACACCGTGTTCCTCGTAGCCGGGGCCGACAAGGCCCCGGCGGTGGGCAACGTGTTTCATCAGGAATTCGATCCGAAGCATTATCCGGCGCAGTTGATTTCACGCCAGGGGCGGCGCGTCACGTGGTTTCTGGACCAGGCGGCCGCCGCGGAATTGCGCAGCGCACATTAGCCCCGGAGCCGGGTGAGAGTAGCCAGGATTTCCGGCTGCTCCTTCAACTCGGCCAGCGGTCTGAGTTGCCGTTCCACATAGTCCCAATCCAGCGCTCCGCGTTGGCGAACCACTATCGTCTCTACATCCAGTACGTCGCGAGGCCGCAAGGCGAACAGCTTCAAAATAATCAGATCCTCTGGCGAGCAGGTGCGCAACCGGCAGTCCGGCGTGAAGTCGAACAGACTGGAGCGCTCCACCATTTCCGTTTCGAATGGCAATCCGCCGAGGGCGATGTCAATGGGCGGACCGCCCTGAGACGTGAGCAGCAGTACGCGGTTCCGGCGCGCAAAGCCGATGGCATCGGCTACGCGCCCGGTATAACCGGCTTCGAGGAGCGGCGCAATGAACTCGTCCTCGCGCCCAAAACCGCTCAGCAGTGTGTCATCCGCGCGTGCCCACGGCCCGCAGTTTCGCGAACCATGCCTGTTGCTCGACCAGGCCGGAGGTCGCGGGCGCAGCCGGCAATTCCATTGGCTCACCGCTGCCGAAAATCTGGCGGATCGCCTCCTGCGTATCGACGGATTCGATTTCCCTCCGCCGCACCGCGTCGAGTTCTTTACCCGCCCGCCGCCACGTATCTACCCATCGCCGGATGAGTTCCCGTTCCGAATCTGCCTGCGGGAGGGACATGACCAACCTCATGGTAGCAGAACAGGCAGCGGGATCAATTCCATATGCGGTAGAATCGCGTTATCCGGATCTTTTGCGCCACGAACAGCAGGTCCGAATATCCTTACTATGGCCGCCGCCTCCACAACCCGTGCCGAAGAGTTTCGAGAACAACTGTCGCGCCGCGCTATGGTGGCCGACGGCGCCATGGGCACCATGCTCTACTCCAGGGGCGTGTTCATCAACCGCTGCTTCGACGAGCTGAATCTTTCCGCGCCGGATATGGTCCGCCAGATTCACCAGGAGTACGTGAAGGCCGGGGCGGAGATCCTGGAGACCAACACGTTCGGCGCGAACCGCATGCGCCTGGCGGCTTTCGGATTCGCCGAGAAGCTGCGCGCCATCAACCAGGCGGGCGTGCGGCTGGCCCGCGAAGCGGCGCGGGAGAGCGCTTTCGTGGCCGGCGCCATGGGGCCGCTGGGCGCGCATATCGAACCGCTGGGGCCTACGTCGTTCGCCGAAGCCAGGGACATTTTCCGCGAGCAGGCGGATGTCCTGCTGGATGCCGGAGTCGACCTGCTGGTGCTCGAAACATTCGGCAACCTGGATGAGATACGGGAGGCGCTTTTCGCGGCGCGGGAAGCGGCCGGCCCGGACATCGCCATCGTGGCGCAGATCACCATCGACGATAATGGCAATCTGCCGGGCGGCACTGAGACGGAGGCATTCACGCGGAAGCTGGATGAGTGGCCGGCGGATGTGATCGGGGTCAACTGTTCGGTGGGGCCTAAGGCGACGCTCGAAACGGTCGAGCGCATGATGGCCTACACCTCCAAACCCATCAGCGCCATGCCCAACGCCGGCGTGCCGGTACGGGTGGAGGGCCGCAATCTGTATTTGAGCTCGCCGGAATACATGGCGCAGTATGCGCGGCGACTATTGTGGGCGGGCGTGCGCATCGTGGGCGGCTGCTGCGGCACCACGCCCGAGCATATCAAGCTAATCCACGCGGAGGCGCGTTCGCTGCAGCCGGTGCAAAGGAAGCTGGGCGTCACGGTGGAAGAGCCCAAGGCCAGGGCGCAGGCCATGCCGAAGGTGCCCGTCGCGGAGAAGTCCCAACTGGGCGCCAAGCTGGCGGCGGGGAAGTTCGTGGCATTCGTGGAGATCCTGCCGCCACGCGGCGTGGACGCCTCCAAGGAGATCGCCGGCGCGAAGCTTTGCGCCGCGCAAGGCATCGATTGCATCAACGTGCCGGACGGGCCGCGAGCCAGCGCACGCATGAGCTCACAGGTGACCTGCCAGCTCATCCAGCGGGAAGCCGGTATTGAGGCGGTGAATCATTTCTGCTGCCGAGACCGCAACATCCTGAGCATTCAGTCGGAGCTGTTGGGCGCGCACTGCGCGGGGGTGCGCAACCTGATCTGCATCACGGGCGATCCGCCGCGCATGGGCAGTTACCCGGACGCCACCGCGGTCTTCGACGTGGATGCCATCGGGCTGGTCAACATCGCCAACAATCTGAATCACGGCCTGGATATCGGCGGCAACCCCATGGGGTCGCAGACCGCGCTGCTGATCGGCGTGGGCGTGAACCCCGGCGCGCTGAACATGGAAGAAGAGATCCGGCGCTTCGAGTGGAAGGTGCAGGCCGGCGCCGAATACGTGGTCACCCAGCCGGTTTTCGACCTGGCGCTGCTCGAACAGTTTCTACGGCGCACCGATCACTTGAAGATTCCGGTGATATGCGGCATCTGGCCGCTGACCAGCTTTCGCAACGCGGAATTTATGGTGAACGAGCTGCGCGTGCCGGTTCCGGAACATTTTATGGAACGCATGCGGCAGGTGGACAACGCCGAGAAGGCCCGCCAGGAAGGCGTGGCCATCGCACGGGAGATGGTGGAGCGCGTCCGCGGCATGGTCCAGGGAGTGCAGTTAAGCGCGCCGTTCGGACGTTACCAGATGGCTGTAGACGTAGCGGAAGCGATTGGACCGCGCTAGGAATCGCGTATACATGGCAACTGATCTAGTCGAAGTCGACGCGGAACAGCCACAAACGGAAGCGATCGAACGGGCCGCCGCCGCCATTCGCCGCGGCAGGGTGGTGGCCATCCCCACCGACGCACTTTACACGCTGGTGGCCGACCCGTTCAATCTGCGCGCCGTATCGCAGGTGTTCCGCGCCAAGGGCCGTGAATTCCATCGCTCGCTGCCACTGCTGGTGGCCGACGCCATGATGGCCGAGGAGTTGGCCTCGGAGATGAACAACCGGTTCTACATCCTTACGCGCCGCTTCTGGCCGGGACCGCTCACGGTCATCGTGCCGGCGTCGGCGCGCGTGCCGCTGAAGGTGACCGGCAACACGGGCCGCCTGGCGCTGCGGCAATCGCGGGCCAAGATCGCCAATGCGCTGATCGCGGCGCTGAATCAACCGCTGATTTCCACCAGCGCGAATATTTCCGGATCGCCCACCTGCCGCAGCGGCATCGAGGTCTTCGGCATGATGGACGGCCGCGTGGACCTGGTGCTGGACGCGGGCGCCTGCGTGGGCGAAGGCGCCACCACGGTGGATATCACGGAGCCTTATTGGAAGCTGATCCGGGAAGGGGCGATACCCGAGAAAGAGATCGCCGAGGCGCTGCAGGCCACGTGACCGAGACAGTCACACAAATGTCTTATCCGGCCTACTTCACCTTCGCGATAGCCTCCTCCATTCCGGTTTCCCACTTCTCAGTAGCGTCGTAGCCTACTCCCTTCAGCTTGATCACGCCGGCGCCATCGACAATCCAGTTCTGCGGAATCCCGTTGACCTTCAGGGTGTCTTCCACATAACTGTATGCCGGGAGCACGATCAATGACAGCTTCTTGTCAGTCATGAACGGCTCGATCAGACCAGGGTTTTCATCCATGTTGAGAGTGACAAACTGAACCTCGGGACGATCTTTATACTTTTCTTCCAACTTCTGTAAGCGAGGCAACTCCTCGCGACAGAACGTTCACCAGGATGCCCAGAAGTTCAAGAAGGTAGTCTTACCCTTCAAGGACGCCTGGGTCCAGATCTTACCTTTCAAGTCAGTCAGCTCGAAGGCGGGCAGCGGCTGGTTGGCGTCTTCCCAGGTGAGAGCGGCCTGGGTAGCCAGCACGTCGGCCTGGCGGCCATACCAGAGCTGCCAGGCGTCGTTGCTGCCGCCGAGCTTGGCCCACAGGCGGCGGGCGTTCTCGGCGACTTCATCTTTCAGTCCGGTCTCCGGGGTTTCCTGCGCCTCGAAGCGGGAGAGCAGGGCGTGCTCGTAGAACCCCATGGCATCCTGATCGTGGCCTTCGAGTTCGGCCGTACGCGCCATCAATTCCCACCAGAATGCCGCGCGCGTCAGGTACGATTTCTTGTACTCCTGCTTGTCGCCCACAGCGGCTTTGACGGCTTGCAGCTCATCCTCCATCCGGGACAGGGCGAGGTGGGCCTGGGCGGCCTGTTTCAGCTCGATATAGCCCGCGGCTTCGTAGCCGGTAGGATTGACAAAGTTTTGAGCCCGGTAGAAGTTGAAGTCCTGCAGGTTCTCTTTAGTGGCGTAGCCGTCATACATGGGGTTTTCGGCTTCTTTCTTCTGCTTGGCCTGGCACTTCCGGGCCAGATCCACCACCAGCTCGGGCTGCAGATGCTTTCTGCCGAGAGTGCGCGCGATGGTGGAATAATCATACGAATCCGGGCCATCCGGTCCGGCGTCTTCCGCCGCTAGCTTCAGGTAGGTATTGGCGGTGGCTTCCACTTCGGCCGATGGAATGTCTTCCATATACTCCATGGCCGACAGACGGGATCGCCAGATTTCGACCATCTTGGGGCGCTCCTTGAGCCACAGGTCCGCCTGCTTCAGCTCGTCGGCGTAGTATGCGCGCTTCTTGGCCGCGGGATCGTCGCTATTGGGGCGGGGATGATCCTTGAACCATTTGGACATGGAAGCCAGTTCCCAAGGCTGCGGCATACGGCGGGCGCGCTCGTCGGCGGCCCAGTCGGCCTGCTTCTGGTCGTTGGCCAGTTTGTAACCCTGCTCCAGCGTGGAATACCACGCGCGCTTGTCTTCGCGGTTTAAAGCGCGCAGGCGCTTCAGATCGTCGGCGACCTGCTTGCGGAGCCCATCATATTCGGACGGGGGGTGGGCTTTAAACTCGATCGACCACAGCGTGCCCCAGGCGCGAATGGCGTTGGTATCGGTGCGCGTGCCGAGCAACGTCCGGAGCCTGGCAGCGTACGCGGCCAGCACCTCCTTGTCGTCGATATTGGTCACGAGCCGGTACCCGTCGAGCGAGTCGGGGCAGGCGTCCAGAAACGCTTTGACGTGTTTGAGGCGCTCCTCCTTGTTCTGAAAGACGGGCATGCCATAGATGCCGGCCAGCCCGTAATGGGACCAGGGGAACCGCGGAGACTTCACCAGCGCGGCGTCCAGAAGCTTGATCGATTCCCTCGATTGGCGGCCCTCGAGCGCGACGGCATACAAGTAACCGGCCACTGGATCGTCCGGGTTCTTTTCGTGGCGGGCCTTGTATTCGGCGATCACTTTATCCTTTTCGTCGTAACGCCACTTTGATTCGATGTAAGTGCGCTCGACGAAAAAGTCGCCGGGAAATTGCTTGAGCAGGGCATCGATGGCGGCGTCATGTTTCTGCCGGAACTGCCAATCGGTTTCGTCGGCGGACTGGGTGGGGAGGCTATCGATAGCGGTCTGAACCGCCGGGGTGGGATTGCATTGCGCCATGATGCCGCCCGGTACAGCAGCCAGCAACAGGACGAGAAGCGCAGAGATACGCATGGGCACCCTCCGTATTCGAGGGTATCACGAAAGGGGCGTTTGGCTTACGCCAAAGCCAGGCCGGCGCGGGCGGCCAGCGTCAAGTCGTCGAAGTCATTGCGCGCCAGGCGGGGGAAGGCGGCGGCGGCGATCATGGCCGCGTTATCAGTGGAGAGGCCGGGCGTGGGAAAGAGGACGGGGTAAGGGAGCCGGCCAGCCTGCGCGGCTGCGCGCAATCCCGTGTTGCAGGCCACTCCTCCCGAAACGATCATAGTGCGGGCGCCGATGCTTTCAGCGGAGGATGCGGCGCGGCGCAGCAGTTCCTCAATGACGGTGCGCTGGAACGAGGCCAGCAGATCGCGCGTGGCTTGCGGTGTGACCAACAGCCATTGTTCGACGGACGGGTTGGGATTAGTGCGCAGCAGGTCACGCCGTGCCTGCGTTTGGGCGGCAAGGTTATGGCTCTCGACCCAGCGGAGCACGGCGGTTTTCAATCCACTGAAGCTGAAATCGAGCGCGTTGCCCTTCATGCGCGCGAGGGTGAAGCGCACGGCGCGCGAGTCGCCGTAAGGCGCCAGGCGGTCGATCACGGGCCCTCCGGGATAACCGAACCCGAGCAGCTTGGCGACTTTATCGAAAGCTTCGCCGGCGGCATCGTCGCGGGTCTTTCCGAGCAGCCGGTAGGAGAATCCGGCGCGCACTTCGAACAAGTGCGTGTGACCGCCGCTGACTACGAGAGCCAGGGCCGGGTACTCGACCGGATGTGCATCGAGCGCCGATTCGAGAACCACGGCGTGAATGTGCCCTTCGATGTGGTTGACGCCGATCAGTGGAATCCCGCGCGCGAAAGACAGCGCCTTGGCGTAAGTGATGCCAACCAACAACGAGCCAACCAGCCCGGGTCCGGCGGTGACCGCGATGGCCGATAAATCCGCCAGTGTGGTGTGGGCGCGGTCGAGGGCTTCGCGGGTTACGGGCACGATGGCGCGCAGGTGCTCGCGGGATGCCAGTTCCGGAACTACGCCACCGTAGCGGCCGTGCGTGGCAAGCTGCGAAGCTACCACGGACGAACGAATGGCGACGCCACCCTCGACGACGGCGGCTGCGGTTTCATCACAGGAACTTTCGATCCCGAGGATCAGCATGATCTGCTCTCAGGGTACCGCAGCGGATTGTGTCGCGCGCCCGCATGGTCAGCGTTTGGAGGCAGCGGGTAGTCTCGGCGCAGCGTATGGCAGCGTGCTGTAACTCGATCAGGCCGGGGCTGGCCGGATGCTGCGCGCCCAGCAGGTCGCGAGTGAGTTCCGCGTGGTTGAGGATCAGGGTGAGCTCGTCGTTGAAATCCCGGCCGGCAGCCAGCGTCAGGCTGGTCAGGCGGTCCAGTTCGCCGGCGAAGGATTTCGGGGACGGCGTTGCGAGTGCAGGTTGATGCTTCACACCTGAGGTTAGCCGGCAAGCGTCAGGCGAACCCATGCCGAAACCGCCAGGTTATTGAAAAGGAATTAGATATAGATACGCTAGCGGCGTCACCAGCGGGATTGGGTTCGTTTCGTTCCTGGGAGAGCCAGCCTCAGCTTGCGCCGCCGGCCGTCAGTCCGGTTCGCTCCGCGATAGCCCGCACCAGTTCATCTGATCGTTGCGAGCCAATCAGTACGCGTTCGCCGCTGTCGAGCTCCAGTCGCGCGCCGCGGTTACCACGCGCGTGATAGACAATCCCGCGCGCGGCCCAGCGCACACCCCACCCGCCGAAGTCCCGAATCGGCCGGTACCTGCGCGCCTCCACGCTGCGGATCTGATTCCACGGAATGGTGCGCTCGGGCCACAACCAGACGAACCAGACGAACAAGCCGTCCGGACGTACTTCAGTAACCATTTTCAACCGGAGAAACCAGACGGCCACCACGACCGTCACCAGAAAGGCCGGCCAAAGCAACGCACCGGATATCACGCCGCGGTACAGGCCGAAACCAACCATGAGGGCCGGAAGGCAAAACAGGGCGTTCCAAAACCATTCAAAGCGCTGCTCTTCATGAAAGTCCGCCATTTGGAAGTGCACTCCAATGTAACATCCGGCCGCGCACCGCGTCCGACATACATGGCGCAGGTCTTGCGGTTGATCCGTGAGTCTCAGTGTTAACCAACTGTAAGTGGTGCTTACCGCGCGCATTTTCTGTTACACTCAATTTCGCCCCGGGTGAGGAATTTAATATGCGGCGACGCCTTCTTATTCTAGGCCTCCTGGCCACTGCGGCTTGGACGCAGGATGCGCACAAGCTGGCGCCCTACTATCCGACTCCGGACACAATTGTTACCAAAATGCTCGAATTGGGGGGCTTGAAACCGGACGAAAAGATGTTCGATTTGGGCAGCGGTGATGGGCGCATCGTGATCGCGGCCGCCGCCAGATTCCATGCCGAGGCCGTCGGCGTGGAATTGGATAAAGATCTTTACCGGCAAAGCCTGGAGCGCATTCGCAAGTTGGGGCTGGAAAAAAAGGCGCAGATTATCAACGGTGATATTCTGAGACAAGATTACAGTTCCGCCAACTTAATCACGGTGTACCTATTGCCGAATTCCAACGATAAAGTGCAGCCGCTTCTGGAGCGCCAACTGAAGAAGGGAACGCGCGTGGTCGCGCACGATTTCGAATTTAGAGGCTGGACGCCGGTGAAGGTGGAAGACATCGAGGATGATGGTGAGGGCCGCAGTCACACTCTTTTCCTATACCTGCGTTAACCATGTGAGCGCCAGTGCCAGGTGACGTGGTCACTACAGCCGCCTGGCAGCGCGCGCTTTCATGGATGCGCGTGATACTTGCCGCCGCCGGGCTGGCCAGCGCGTTGTGGCTTTCCCCCCAGCGCAGCGCGTGGGCGTTCGCGGCCGGGGCCTTCCTGCTCTTCAGCGCATTGATCCCCTTCGCAAAGCGCGTTGGCGGTGCGTTCGGTCTGCTGGTGCTTTTCGTGGATACGGTTTTCTTTCTGGTGCTGGTGGGGGCCGGAATCGGCTCCGACATCTGGCTTTCCGCCTTCTACTACTTTTTTCTGCTGGCGGAGGCGGTGTTTCTCTATCACCCGCCTGAAGTTCTGCTCGTGATTGGTTTCAGCGTGGTCTTCTGCATCACCTTACCGTCGCCGAACGTATTTTCAATCCGGCGCACCGCGGTGGTCGCCGGCGCGCTGGCCTATGCTTTCTCCGTTTACAAAAGGCGGCTGGAGTTGCGCATGGAGGAGACGCTCGAGGAAGCCGGTGAAATCAAGGAGGAGGCCCAGCGCGCGCGTGACTCGGAAAGGGAGAGGATCGCTTCCGACTTCCACGATGGCCCGCTACAAAGCTTCATCAGCCTGCAGATGCGCCTCGAGATCCTGCGGCGGTTGCTGGAGCGGGATGCGCGGGCCGGCATGGACGACCTGATCGACTTGCAGAGTCTAGCCGCGCAACAGGTGAAGGAGCTGCGGGCGTTCGTCCGCGGCATGCGGCCACCCGACATGCAGGGCTCCAACCTCTACGCATCGGCGCGGCGGATCTGCGAGAACTTTCAGAAGGAGAGCGGCATTCCGGTGACGTTTGTGGGCGGCGAGGGGCCGCTGAAATGTCCCGAAGAGATGGCTTCCGAAATCATGCAGATGCTCCGCGAAGCGCTCCACAATGTGCTGAAGCACGCCGGCGCCACGCGCGTGGCGGTTTCGATCGAGCGAGCCGCCAAGTTGCTGGAGCTATCGGTCGACGATAACGGCCGCGGCTTCCAGTTCAGCGGCGTCTACACGCTGGACGAATTGGAACTGCTTCGTCTGGGCCCGGCCAGCTTCAAGCGCCGCGCGCGGGCGCTAAATGCCGACCTGACGTTGGAATCGCGACCCGGCCGCGGCGCCGGCCTCAAGCTGCGTATTCCGATTCCATGAGAGCCACCTGTCTGTTCGGGCTATCTCTTCTTCTGCTCGGCTGCGGCTACTCCGACTTCCGCCTTCCCGAGTTGGTAATGGCCGAGCCCCGCTTACACTACGAGTGGGCGCCGCGGGATGCTCCCGTGCTGCCGCACGGCCACCCGGGCGATTGGGATTCCCACGATGCCCTGAATCCCTCCGTGGTCGAGCGCGGAGGCGCCTACTTCAACTTCTATTCCGGTTTCGACGGCCAGACCTGGCGCACGGGCCTGGCGACTTCGGCCGACGGACTTGCCTGGAAGAAAGAAGGCGCCATACTATCTCCCGACCCACGCGCCGGCGAAGCTGCCTACATCGCCGCTAATGGCTCCGCGGTGCTCGAAGCGAACCAATTCTGGTATTGGTATCAGGCCGGACCAAAGGACTCACCCAGCCTTGGGATGGCCCGCTCGACCGACGGCCGGACCTGGCGTAAGGCGCGGTTCCCCGTGATGAGCCACGGCCCGCGCGGAAGCTGGGACGAATGCGGATTGGCCGACCCCTATGTCATCAAGGTGGGCGGCTATTTCTACCTCTTTTACCTGGGTCAGGATCGCGCCCGGCGGCAGCGCCTGGGAGTGGCCCGCTCCTTCGACGGCGAGCATTGGGAAAAACAGCGGACCAACCCCATCATGGAACTCGGCGCATATGGCGCTTTCGACGAGATGGGCTTGGGAGAGCCGGCGGTCTGGATCTCGCAAGGTTTTTACTGGATGCTCTACACGGGCCGCGACGCGCAACAGATCCGGCGCCTGGGAATGGCGCGCTCCACCGACGGCGTCCATTGGCAAAAGCTGGCGCAGGTTTTCGAAGGTAAGCAGCCGTGGAACAGCAAAGTGATATGTGATCCGACGATCGGACTGCTGGGCGGCCGGCTGGCGGTATGGTTCGGCGGCGGCGATGCGCCGTCGCCGGATGAGAATCTCAACGGGCAAATTGGGGTGGCTATGCTCCGGGAAGTACGACCCCGCTGAACGCTACAGCGTATAATCGAACCACCCGATCATCATCTCTTCCCAGGTCTGCGGCCCCCAGCGGACTTCCTTGCGCGGATCCGGATTGGCGGGGTTATTCGGTGAATTGTCGAAGTGCGCCACGCACTCCAGCCGCGCGCCCTTCGGCAGGAACAAGGGGTCTTGCTCGCGATAGACCAATTGCCAGTTGAAATTATATTTGGGCACGCGCAGTACGACCTCGGAGCGCCCGTCCGGATACACGACTGTGTAAGTGAAATCCTTGCCGCGCACGTGCATGTGCGGCATCAGGTCCACGATGCGCACGTCCTGCGGAGCGATCCAGATCGAGTGCACTTCGTAGTTGGCGTCACCCGGCGGGATCGCGAACCGGAAGTTGGTGGCAGTACCGCTCAGCGCTCTGTGCGCCACTGGTCCGCGCGCGAAGATCAGGCCGATCGAGGTGCGGTCCGTGGCCGGTTTCCCGTTCGGTGTGTAATGCAGTTGAAAGATCAGCCTGGCCCCGGCCTTGAGCTGCTTGGCGGTGCCGGGCGGATAAACTTTGGGCTGCTCTCCCGGCGCGAAGCCGGCCAGTTTGGCGCTGGCGAAGTCGCGGCCCGCTTCGGCTTTGCGATCGCCGGACGCGCGTTCGCCGCTACCGTCGGACGCAAACACGATCACATGGTGCACCACCGCGCGGTTGCCTGGACGAATCTCGGCGGCCTGCACCCACTTGTCTTCCGTGAAGTTGGTGGGCACGGTGACATAGCGATAAGGGACAACTCCCTCCGCGGGCACCGGGACCGCATCCGCCAAGGAGATCACTATGTCCGGCTGCCCTATGGTCCAGCCTGGCTTGAATTCGGGGGTAGGCGGGAGGTCTCTATCGTCTCCCGCCGGCGCACCGCCATCCACCCAAGCGACGATCGTCTCAATCTCTTTCTGTGAGAGGCGGCGGTCATTCGAGAAGTGGCCATAAGACGGGTCCGCCAACCACGGAGGCATGCTGCGCTCCAGCACTTTTTCACGGATGGCCTTTGCCCACGGCCGAACCTCCGCGTACGTCAACAGGGACATGGGCGCGGCCTCTCCGGCGCGATGGCATTCCGCGCAGCGTTGAAAAACAATAGGCGCCACGTCCCTGGCGTAGGTGGGAACACCCCGATCCGCCCCTGCCGCAAGGCTTACGCAGACTGCCACCAACAGTGCAAATCTCTTCGCCATAATAAATCGCTACCTATCTAGAACAAGAACTTCAGGCCTAATTGCAAGATGCGCGGGTTATGCGCGCCGCCTGCGCGCAGAAAGTTGTTGTTATCGTAACAACCGGGATCCCCGGCTGAGAAGTTCGTCGTTACGTCCCCGAAGCAACTGGTCCCGCCGTTGACTCCGCTCCACTGCGTGTGATTGAAAATGTTATAGGCTTCCGCGCGAAATTCGATACCACGAGCTTCCGTAAATGCGAAATGTTTGAACAGGCCCATGACGACTGAGTTTCGACCTGGGCGACCGCCGCGCCCTGCACGCTGATTTCGGACGTAATTTGCCCGACCTCCATGGTGGCGTCAACTCGCGCCTTTTCACCCACAGGCAGAACAATGCCGGTGGCCTCGAAGGCCTTGAAGCCGCCGGCTGTGATTTTCAGGTTGTAGGTCGACGCAGGCAGGGCGGCTATCAGGTAATCGCCGCCTGCGTTCGAAGTTGCATCTGGACCTCCTCCCGGCGAGTTGAATCATTTTACTCTCGCGAATACCCGAGTGCAAGGCATCCCGCACGGCTCACGGCACTTGCGGGCGCGCGCTTTCAAGAATCCCGGCGACCCAGGCGGCATGCGGCAGTCGGCAGCTCAAAAGGGCCCGCACCTCGCTGTTTACGTCATACTCGACGCGGCGGATCGCGGGCTTTCCCTCATCTACCAGCAGATACGAGGCGCGCCGGTCGCCATCATAAGAAAGGCTGACAGCGCCACTATTAGCCACGATCATCCCGGCGATGCTCCGGATGTAGGGACGGTGAATGTGACCGTAGACCGCTACCGGCGTGCCCAGAGGTCCGTACACTCTTTCCAGCTCGGCATCGCTCGCCTCAGGGCCAGGCGCGCGCCAGGGACTCTCCGGGCTGGCATGCACCACGGCTATGGGACTGAGCGTCTGCACACGCGGCAGGGCGCGCAGCCAGGCCAGCCGTTCTTCCCCGAGCGCTGCGCGCGTGGCCGCCGCCATCTCCCGGACCGCTGCCCACAGCGTTACGAGCGCCGGCGATTGCTTCGCGAACTCCTCCA
>DATGGM010000063.1:0-1747 GCA_035308525.1 Bryobacteraceae bacterium | reverse complement strand
AGGCGATGGGCCTGGTGAGGAAGGCCTCGACGTTCCATTTGAAGTCGTTGCTCAGAAAGGTGAACGATTCCACCGGAGCCAGTTGTTTACCAGCCAGCACCTGGCGGTTGAGGCCGGTCAGCTGACGGGCAGCGCCGCCTGCAGGCGGACGCAGGAAGAGCTCGGGAAAATCCGAAGGCGTGGCGAAGGTGTAGGCGAGGGCGCCACTGTTGGCCACGGAGAAGGCGCCCACCCATCCGGTTTCACCGACCACCAGCTGGGGCGAACCGTTGAGGGGAAGGCGGTAGAGTCGGTCGTTGCCCCGGTCCTGCACCGTGAAGTAAACAGCGGAGCCATCCGGAGCCCACTCGGGCGCGCCCTGGCGGTCATCAATGACGGCGCCGATTTCGCGGCGGCCGCTGCCGTCCGCGTTCATCACCCAGACGTGCGTGTCCTCCATGTTGGTTTCGCGGTCGGTAAGGCCGCGCTTGGTGGCGGCGAAGGCGATCATGCGCCCGTCGGGCGACCAGCGCGGGTAGTACTCCACGCCCTCGGTGGCGGTGAGTTGGTTGATGGCGCCGTCGGCCAGCGACACGGTGAACAGGTCGTAGTTGAAAAAGCGGTCGGCATCGGGGCCGTGCTCGGCGGCGTAGAGGATTTGCTTGCCGTCCGGCGACCAGTCAATGGAGTGCTCGTAGCCCGTGCCCTGGGTCAACTGGCGCACCTTGCCGGAGCCCAGGTCCACCACAAAGATGTGCAGCCGCCGATTGTCGTTGAAGTGGGTGTTTCCTTCCCAGTAGTCGGGCTTGTAGAGGTAGCGCGTGATGACCATGGGGTCGCCGCCGGCATCCTTGGTTTCCGGGCCGGGCTGGGCGGAGACAAAAGCAATCTGCTTGCTGTCCGGCGACCAGGCGAGGGTGCGGCCGACGTGGGGCTCGGGGCTGTTGGTGGACTCCACGGGTGCGAGAAAGCGAACGCCCGCGCCATTGGGGTGGACGATAAAGAGGCCGGACTTGTCGCCGGAATCGCCGCCGTAGGCCAGCCATTCGCCGTTGGGCGACCACTCCGGGTTGCCGGAGGTGTCGGCGCCCGCGCTCAATTGCAGGTTCTTGCCGCTGCGCAGGTCCATGAGCCAGATCTGCTCATAGGGGCGTCCGGGGCCATCGTTGTTCTCGACCACGTAGGCAACGTGATTGCCGTCGGGAGAAAGCGCGACGTCAGACAGGGAACGCAGGTGATAAAGGTCGGCGGGCTGCAGCTGGGCGAAGAGAGGAGCGGAAAGAACGGCGCAGATGAGCAGGAGCGGTCGCATGGAGTGACGATTGTAGATTGATGATTGATGATTGGAAACCAAAACATGGTTGACAAGAAGGCGAGCTGCGCTCGCCCGGACAGCCGAGGGCGGCTGTCCCCACGCAACTATGGCGCCGAGGGCGGCTGTCCCCACGCAAGCCTTGCGCCGAGGGCGGCTGTCCCCACGCCAGCCTTGCGACGCCTGTGCCCAAATGGTCGATTATCAGGCGGTCCTGGCGGCGAGCCGGAAGCGCTCGCGGACGGCGGCCACGATCTCCGGGTGCACGACATCAACCGGACGGCGGGCGTCCACCACGAAGAATCGGTGGGCTTCGCGGCGGGCGATGGCGTGGTAGGCGTTGTGAACGCGCTCGAAGAAGGCGCGGCTCTCGCGCTCGAAGCGGTTTTCGTCAGCTTCGGCGGCGTCGCTGGCCACTCGGGCGCGGTTGCGGCGGCGGGCGCGGGCGACGGAGGC
>DATGGM010000062.1:0-26382 GCA_035308525.1 Bryobacteraceae bacterium | reverse complement strand
AATGCCGCACAGGTATAGGAAGCCACAGTTAGTCTTTGCCGGAGACGATAAACGAACCACCCGAGTAGGTTTGCGTGGAATTTCTCCAAAGGACCGGCAGTTTCTACCCCCCAACATGGTAAAGTCGTCCAATTCTGGACGGCCGAAAAGCGGGCGTTGCCCGCTATATCTAAGGATAGGAAGCGCACGATTCCGGTGGAAGTCAACGTGCCGGGACCCGACCCATGCGAAGACCATCCGGCAACGATACGCCCGTGAAGTCACTCTGTAACAGGTTCGTTGGCGGACGGTTTTCAACAAAACCAGATTAAGGAGATCTTTGCATGGGAGTGCGTTCATATATACTCGCTTTGTCGATTGCTGTGGGGGTAGGGCTTGCCCAAAACACGCCGCCAAATCCGGCGCCCCAAGACACGCCACAGAGTAAACCGGCAACCCAGCCGCAAACCAACGCTCAGTCCGACATCAAGACTGGCGCGCCCAGCGGATCGACCAAGGCAACACCCGCCGAGATGAAGACGGCGACTTTCAAAGGTGTCCTGGTGGATATGGCCTGCTCTTCAGGCAAATCCGTCAGCGCTGAAGCCACGCCGGCGCAACAGCCCGATGCATCGAAGGCTCCCGCTTCCGACCAATCCAATACGGCAGATCGATCTGCGGGCGGGGGTGCCAGCTGTCCGGTATCAGCCAACAGTAGCGAACTCGGAATGAGGCTGGACGACGGCAAGACGGTCCGTTTCGATCTGGTTGGGAACCAGCGCGCGCAGGAGGCATTGAAGAACGACAAGAGGTTGAGCAAGGATATCGGCGCGAACAAACCGGTTCACGTCAAAGTCAACGGTGTGCTGAACGGTGACAAGCTGATCGTCACGACGATCCAGTAGGGCGTCGTCCATACCGGTTACTCCGCCCGGGTCGCATCGGTGCACTTGATATGGCCAAAGGATGCGGCCTGGTATGGCAACGGTTCAGGACGGCCCCGCTTAACCCCCCTCCACCGTCGCCCGCCGCTCCAGCTTGCCCCAACCCACCACCCTCCCCCGCACCGCGTATACCAGCGACTTCGCCACCACGTAATACATCAGCTCGCGATAGTAAATCCGCTGGAAGAACAGCAGCGCCAGGTCCCACGGCTTCTGGCCTTCGAGCGCATACGCCACCAGCCCGGTAAGCAGTTCCAGCACGAAGAAGCCCGCATAGAACGCCAGCACGATGCGCCAGTTGCCCGCGAACACCGCCAGGATCATGGCCAGCTCCGCGAATGGCGAGAGCGCCGCCAGCAGCACCTGGAAGATCCAGATGCTGGGCAGCGCCACGAAACCGAGCGCCCCGTAGCGCGGAACAAATAGCGCGTCGCGGTGCTTCCAGGCCGCCTGCAATGTGCCGAACGCCCAGCGGAATCGCTGCTTGGCCAGGCCGCGCGTATCTTCGGGCGCTTCGGTGTAGGCCACGCCTTCCTCTTCGTAGCGGATCGTGTACCCCGCGCGCCGGATCTTCAACGTCAGGTCGGTATCCTCCGCCAGCGTGTCGTCGCCGAACCCGCCCAGCCCCACGATCAGCTCCTTGCGCCACGCGCCCACCGCCCCCGGCACCACCGTGATGGCGTTCAGCAGGTCCAGCGCGCGCCGATCCAGGTTGAAGCCGTAAATGTACTCGATCGATTGGAAGCGTGTGATCCAGCGGTTGCGGTTGCCCACCCGCGCGTTGCCCGACACCGCGCCTGTCCGCGGGTCCGCGAAGTGCCGCACCAGCTTTTGGATGGTGCCCTTCCGGAAGATGGTGTCCGCATCCAGCGCGATCAGCAGCGCATGCCGCGCGTGCGCGATGGCGTTGTTCAATGCGGACGACTTGCCGCCGTTCGGCTGCGACAGGATGCGCACCCGCGGATGATCGCCGAAGTTCATGCGCATGACCTCCAGCGTGGCGTCCTTGGATCCGTCGTCCACCACCACAAGTTCCAGATCCTCGTAGCCGTTGTTCAGAATGGAACGCACCGTGCGCACGATCACCTTCTCCTCGTTGTACGCCGCCATGATCACCGAAACCGGCGCGTGGAAACCGGCGTCGAAATGCGCGTGCCGCGCGCGCCACTTCTGCGCCAGCGCCAGCGCTCCGAAGAAGAGTGACCTCGCCAGCGTCAGGTAAATGGCCCACAGGAACAGAATTCCGATGGCTTTCTTGAATGCGCCTTGAAAGTCGAAGGCCTCCCCTTCGATGCGGGCCCAGCGCATTTCCATAACGGAAGGCGCCGGCATAATCTGCGCCCGCGTCTGGCCCAACAGCTCGCTCAACGGCACGAAGCGATATCCCTGCGCCTGCAGGCCGTCCAGAATGCGGGGCAGCGCCGCCACCGTCGCCGAGCGGTCCCCGCCGGCATCGTGCAGCAGGATCACGTGGCCCGGATTGTCTTCGCCCGTCAGTTCGCTCCGGATGTCCCCCAGAATCTCATCCACCGATACGCCTTTCACCCAGTCGCGCGGATCGATGCGCTCGCCCACCGTCACGTAGCCCGCCTTCTGCGCCCGCAGCACCGGCAGGATTTCTTCGGGCGTTTGCGGCTGGCTGTCCGCGTTATACGGCGGCCGGAACAGCACCGTGGAAGCGCCCAGCGCGTTTTCGATGATGCGCTGCGTGGTGCTCAGCTCCAGCGCGGCCCGCTGTTCGGATACCAGCGCGATGTTCGGGTGCGTGTACGTGTGGTTGCCGATGTCGTGACCCTCCGCGTATTCGCGCTTGATTAAATCGATATTCTGGTCCGCATTCGCCCCGATGATAAAGAACGTCGCGCGCACCTTGCGGCTCTTCAGGGTGTCCAGGATCGCCGGCGTGTACCGCGGGTCGGGACCATCGTCGAACGTCAGGCACAACACCTTGCCCTTCGCCGAACCGCTCGCCTCGATCACGTAGTAGGACGGCAGCTGCAGGAATTGCTCGGCATACCCTCCATCCGCGCCGCGCAACACCTTGCGGCTGCCGTCGTGCGGCGTCTGGGTGATGCGCAGCACATCGCCGTCGCCGTATTGGTTCACCGATTTCTGCGCCGTCAGCACCGATAGCTGGCTCGCGTCGTAATCCGCCGCCGGCCAGGCTTCCGGCTGCAGCACGTTCCACAGGTCCGGATCCTCCGCGCCCAGCCGCCAGAGCGCCACCCCGCGAAATCCGCCGTCCGCCACGCCGCGCGCTTCGTTCAACGCCGTGACCGCATCCAGGAACCACACCTCGTGCCGCTGCCCGCCCGCCTGATAGCGCAACACGGGATTGCCCGAGTTCGCATCCCACTCGATCCCCGCCTGCTTTGCCGCGGCCTGCGACATCACCTGGCCAAACACCGCCTCGGCGGATCCCGTTCCGCCGATCGGCCAGTCGTATCCATAGTTGCCCATCCCGACTACCATCTTTTCCGGCGGTGCGATCTCCGCCAGGCGGTCGAGTTGCTTCTGAAACCAGCCCTCCGACGCAATC
Source organism: Bryobacteraceae bacterium (assembly GCA_035308525.1). Classification (GTDB taxonomy): domain Bacteria; phylum Acidobacteriota; class Terriglobia; order Bryobacterales; family Bryobacteraceae; genus Bog-159. Next base: position 22,920 of record DATGGM010000062.1, on the reverse strand, counting down.
GGCCCCGGCTCGCCGGATTGGTAGTGCTCGTCATACACCATCGGCACGATATAGTCGTTCACTTCCGCCAGTTGCTTCAGGTCGTAAGCCGGGTCGTCAATCGGGACGCTCTGGGTAAGCAGCAACCCGGCGGGCTTCAGCCTGGCGCTCAGTTGGCGCATGAAGGCCGCCAGCGGCGCGCGATCCGCCGCCGCCAGGTCTTCGAAATCGATATTCACTCCCGCAAACTTGTGCTCCGTAAGGTTGCTGTAGATATTGTTGATGAGGTCCGCGCGCGTGCCCGCGTCGCGCAGGATCTTCCGTACGTCGCCCGGCTGCCACCCATCCCGATAATTGGTCACCAGCGGAACAATGGGGAGCTTTGCCTGCCCCGCGATGGCCATCACCGTGGGATCGCTCTGGTCGTCCAGATCGCCCCGCGCATTCCGCAAAATGAACCATTCCGGCACGAGATGGGTCAGGTGCGCCAGGCGCATGCGCAGCGATACCATACTGCCCGGGTCCCAGTTCACATAGAAGCCAAAAACCACGGGGCTGTTGATCCGCACCCGCGCGGCCGTCTTGGGATGCAGCACCGGCGAAGCCGACCGCACGTACTTGATATTACGCGCGGCGTTCCGCAGCTTGTACGGCACGTTGCGCGCCGGCCGCTCGCCGCGGATGATGCCAGGCACTTCGCCCAGGTCCGGCACGTGCTCCACCGGCGGCAGCCCCAGCGCTGGAATCTGCGGATTCACCGCCATGCTCAGCCCGAACAGCAGCACCAGGATGCCGGCGAAGATGGCGAAAGTCTGCAGGCCGCGCCGGAAGCGCAGCCAGCGCCGGCCGCTGGGATCGTGAAACACAAAGGAGCGCTGCATCTCGGACCGCCCCTATTTTCGCGCTCCCTCCGTACAAGCCCCCGGCGCCGGAATGGTTTGCTCTTTGTTTTCCTCGTAGCACCATTGAACCAGCGAATCCGGGGTCTTGCCCGCGTTGGCCATGCGCAGGTCGTCCAGACTCATTTCCTTGAACTCGAACCTGATTGACCCGTCGCCCGCCACCGCCGCCGCCAGATAGCCGTACACATCCGTGCGCGCCACCGCCGATCCGGTCTGGCCCGGAGGCAGCCGGTAGCGCACCGCGCCGGCGGTTCCCACAATCCATCCCGGCAGCACCCGGCCGGCCCAATACGGCGTGTTGTAGACATCGTCCATGACGAAATGCGAATGGCTGGCCAGCAGGTACACCTTTTTCCCGGCCTTGCGCAGGTCCCAAAGCCGGTTGTACACTTCCCGCCCGCTGGCCACTCCCGCCGGCGAATCGCACATGCTGTGGCTCAGGCCCTTGCTCCCCGGCAACGCTTCGTGCATTCCAACAACGATCGTCGTGATCGCCCGGGATTTTCCGTCTTCCGCCAGCCGCTCCCGAATCCAGGCCATCTGCGCGGCGTCGAACGCATTGTCGGAAGCATTGTCGAGCGAGATGAAATCGACAGTGCCGTTCATCGTCCAGTGATAGTAAGTGCGGAACGCGCCGGCGTCCTTATCGCGGTCGCGCTGCTCCCGCAGCCTCCCGCTGTTCAGGTAGCTCTCGAATTGGGCGCGGTACATCTCGCGCTTCTGCGGAAAAATCATTTCGTGGTTTCCCGGGGCCAGGAAGATCTCCAGGCCTCCAAACGGCTTCAGTTGGTGATCGATGAAATCCGGCCAGGCTTTGGTCAAATAGGAAATGATGTTCAGATGAGGCGTGCTCAGGCGCAGCGCCGCCGGCGGCGCCATGTCTTCGTCAAAGTCGTAGATCGCGCGGAAGTCTCCCAGATGCCAATAGAAACTCGCGCCGCTTTTCAAGACGCCGGACGCCACCGCCGGCATCACCACGTCGCCGCAGTTGCGCGAGTCTCCCGAGACCGCGAAGCGGAATTCCTGCGCCGCGCCCGCCAGACACATTGCGAAAAATACCGGTAAAACGCGATGCATGACTTGCCCTATCCTATCGCGGCGAGCCCGGTTTGTACACGCAAGTCCTGTTTTTCTCCGCGTTCATCAGTGTTCATCCGCGGCCGACAATGTTTTCGCTCCGCCCTCGAATAAGGTAAACTGGCAGTATGCGATTCCGGCACTCACTCATGGCTTGCGCACTGCTCCTGGGCGGCTGGGCGGCGCGTGCCCAACAGGTTCCCCGCCCGGCAGGCGAATTCGCCATCACCATGCCCAACGGGCAGGTGTCCTTGCTCAGCCAGTACACCGGCAAAGTCGTGGTGCTCGCCTTCATTTCCACCACCTGTCCGCATTGCCAGCACACCACCCAGATTCTCAGCGCGATTCAAAACGAATACGCTTCGCGCGGCGTGCAGGTCCTGGCGGCTGCCTTTAACCCCGATGCCGCCCGGCTGGTGCCCGGTTTCATCGCGCAGTTCCGGCCGTCATTCCCCGTGGGGTCATCGGATCGGGATTCCGTGCTCGAGTATGAACAGGCGTCGCTGGTGAAGCCCAACTATGTTCCCGAGTTGATGTTCATCGATCGCAACCGCGTCATCCGCTCGCAGCACGAGGGTGGCGATACCGCCTTCTTCAACGATCAGGATAAGAACATCCGCGAGGCCATCGAGCAACTGCTGAAAGAGCCTGTAGCGGCCGGAAAGAGCGCGCACGCCGCCGCCCGCAAGCGCTCGTAGGCGAACTACCCCGAAATAACCGACGCGGATTCGCCGGTCAGGTCCTCTAGCTGCCTGGGCGGATTGTAGTAAAGAATGCGGCTGCAGCTTTCGCAGCTCATCACCTGGTCGCCCCGTTTCACGTCTTGCAGGTATTGCAGACGTATCGTCATGTGGCAGGCGCTGCAGCGGCCGTCCACGGCCTCCGCGATCGCTACCCCCTGCCGGCCTTTGCGAATGCGCTCGTAATGCCGGTGTACGCCGGGGCTCATGGACGCCACGATCCGCGTCCGCTCCTGATTGATTAGATCGAGCGCCCCCTTATCCTCGTCGGTGCGCGCCCTGGCCTGCTGCTTCTCTCCCTCCACCTGGGACTTCTCTTGCTTCAGCGCCAGTTCGGCCGCCTTCACGTTCTTGTCCAGCGGCTCGGACTCGCCCATCAATTCCAGGATGTGGTCTTCGGCCTTGCGGATTTCTTTTTCGCAGAATTCGATCTCGTTCTGAAAGGCGCGGTACTGCTCGTTGGTCTTGGCCTCCGCCATCTGGCCGCGCAGCTTCGAGATCTTCTGCTCCTGCGTCTGGATCTCGCTCTCGTTTCGCTTGCGATCCGTTTGGTTCGCGGACAAAGCCGCGCGGTCGGCTTCCAGTTTGCGGGTGTGGCTTTCTAATTTCTTTTCGATTTGGGCGATATGTCTGGGCAGGGCGGAAATCTCGCGCGTCAACTCCGTCACGCGATTATCAAGCTCCTGCAACCGGACCGCCAACTCCAGATCGGGAAGCATTTCTAAATGCAGTTTAACACGAGATCCACCGGCGACTCATCCGCATCCATCGGCGTGCATCGGCGTGCATCGGCGGTTAACCTATCCGCGCAGCCACATCAGGAAGCCGATGATGGTCTTGCCGTCCTCGATCTTCCCCGCGCGGACCAGGTTGCCCAACTCCCGCCGTCCGAACCACCGGCACTCGATCCGCTCGTCGTCCATCGGCTGCGGCTCTCCCGCCGTCAGGCCCGTCGCCAGAAAGATCGTCATCTTCTCGCCCACGTATCCCGGACTCGGCCAGAACGTCACCAGCCGCTTCCAGCGCCGCGCCCGGTACCCCGTTTCTTCCTTGAGCTCCCGGCGGGCGGCCTCCAACGGCTTCTCTCCCTCGTCCAGACGGCCCGCCGGCAGCTCCCAAAGCGACTTCGCCGCCGGCAGCCGGAATTGCCGGACCAGCAGCACCCGCTTCTTCTCGTCCACCGCCATCATCACCGCCGATCCCAGGTGCCGTACGATCGACCGCTCGATATGAAACCCGCTCGGGTCCGTGGCCGATTCCTCCGTCACGCGGAACAGGCCGCATCGATAAACTTCCCGCGAAGAAATGATTTTCATAGTCGCTTTCCGCGCAATGCCGCCGCGAATGCCTCCACCCCCAGCGTATTCATCACGTCGCCCGGCGCCAGCCATCCGCGCCGCGCCGTGATCACTCCGTATTGCATGTTCGCCAGGTGCTTGGGATGATGCGCGTCCGTCGAAATGATGAACCGCGCGCCGCGCGCCTTGGCCGTGCGAACGTGCGCCGCGCTCAGATCCAGCCGCTCCGGGCTCGAGTTGATTTCCAGCCACACCCCGCGGCGCACGGCTTGGTCCACCACCCGCTCGAAATCGAACGGGTACGCGTCGCGATGCAGCAGCATGCGTCCGGTAGGATGGCCCAGCGCCCGCACCGCCGGGCACTCCAGCGCCCGCAGCAGCCGGTCGGTCATCTCCGCGGCCTCCAGGTTCATGTGGCTGTGCACGCTGGCGATCACGATGTCCAGCTCCGCCAGAGCGTCTTGCGCCAGGTCCATCGCGCCGTCCTTCAGGATGTCGCACTCCAGGCCCGAGAAGATCCGGATGCCCAGGCCGTCGCGATTCAGCTTCCGCACGTGCGCGGCGAAGGCCGTGGCGCGCTGCTCGTCCAGGCCGTTGGTCATGGCCAGCGATTTGGAATGGTCGGTGATGGCGATATAGCCGTACCCGCGTTCGCGCGCGGCGGCTGCCATCTCCTCCAACGTGGCGCGGCCGTCGGTCTCCGTGGTGTGCATGTGGACGTCGCCGCGGATGTGCGCCACCTCCACCAGTTCCGGCAAGCGGCCCTCCGCCGCCAGGTCGATCTCGCCCAGGTTCTCCCGCAGCTCCGGCGGAATCCAGCGCAGCCCCAGCGCTTCGTAAACGCCCGCCTCCGTCTCGCCCGCCACCTTGGTATCGTCGGCGCTGCGATACAGCCCGTACTCGCTGAGTTTGAACCCCATCTTGACGGCCCGCGTGCGCACCGCCACGTTATGATCTTTGCTCCCTGTGAAGTATTGCAGCGCCGCGCCGAAGCTCTCGCGCGGCAGCGCCCGCACATCCACCTGCAGGCCTTCGCGGCCTACCGTGGCGCTGGCCTTGTTCTCCCCGCGTGCCAGAAGCTGCTCCACCCTGGGATACCGGATGAAGCGCTCCAGCACCTCGCCCGCCGCCGGACCTGTCACCAGCAGGTCCAGGTCGCCCACCGTCTCGCGCCCGCGCCGCAGGCTGCCCGCCGCCGTGATCTCCTCGATGCCCGGCGTTTCGCGCAGGTAAACGGTCAGCTCGCGCGCCATGTCTTCCGCGTAGCTCAGCAGGTAGCGGCCTGTGCGCTGGCGGTATTGCGCAATGGACTTCAGCACTTTCTCTTCGAGCTTGGCGCCCATCCGCGGCAGCACCCGCAATTTTTGATCGAGGCACAACTGCTCCAGCTCGTCGATGGTGCCGACCTTATAATGCTCGAACAGCATCGCGATGCTCTTCGGCCCCAGCCCCTGGATCTTGAGAAACTCCAGCGCCCCGGGCGGGAACTTCTTCAGCAGCGCGTCGCGCCGCTCGCACGAGCGATGGTCCACGATCTCCTGCAGCACGATCGCCAGCCCCTTGCCGATGCCCGGGATATCCGTGACCTTGCGCTCCGGGTTCTTCAGAATATCTTCCACCCGCTCGGGGTGTCCTTCAATCGCGGTCGCTCCGTTCCGGTAGCTGCGGATGCGGAACGAATCCTCGCCCGCGATCTCCATCAGGTCAGCCGTCTCCGAAAGGATGCGGGCGATTTCCTTGTTCTCCATTCGTGGTCCATTTTAGCGTGGGGCCGCCGCCCGCGCCGTGTCTTCGCGGACACGCGCCGGCGCCCCGTCCGGCGCCGAATCAGCGGGATAGCGGCTGGCCATCGGGCTGCATTCTACCCCGGCGTGAACGGAGGCAATCCAATGCGAGTCACCCGGTGGCAGTGGAGATATTTTCAAGCGCTGGCCGCGCTCCTGGTCGCGGCGGGCGAGGCCTGCGCCCAGGACCGGCGGGCGGCTACCCGCTCCATCGTGGTCAGCATCCCCGACCGCAAGCTGGCTCTGATCGAGGATGGCCGCCCTGTCAGGATCTACCCGGTCGCCGTGGGCGCGGCGCGCACCCCCAGCCCGGCTGGCCGCTACACCGTGATCGAGCGTATGTCCCATCCCACCTGGTATGGGCCGCACCAGGTAGTGCCGCCCGGCAGTCGCAATCCGCTGGGACCCCGCTGGATCGGCCTCAGCCGCAGAGGCTATGGGATCCACGGCACCAGCAACCCGCGCTCCATCGGACACGCCGCCTCGCACGGCTGCATTCGCATGCAGAATGCCGACGTTCAGGAATTGTTCGGGCTGGTGGCCGTCGGTGACCCTGTGGAACTGGTCGCCGAGCGCACCGACGAAGTGGTCCGCATCTTCGGCGGCGCGGAATAATCACGCGCCGTGAATGGCTTCCGCAACCCGGTTGGCGGAGCGCGTGGCGGCCTCCTGGCCCCAGTTGAGGTTGTCGCAATAGGCGCCCGCGAAATGCACTCGCCCGTGCGGCTGGATGATGCGCGGCCAGAACCGGCTCAATTCTCCCGGCTTGTAGCTGGTCGTCTCGCAGGCCATCGCCCATGGATCGCGCGACCAGTCGATGGCCATGGCCCGCTCGATGTTCGCACTCTTCCCGGTGTACCGCGCCTTGAATACGGAGAGCGCCGCGTCCGCCTTCGTGCCTCCTTGCGCGGTGCCCGCAATCAGGCCGCGGGAGGTCTCCACATCCTCCGCCTGCGACCAGGTATGCTCCAGCGCCGGTTCGCCGAAGACGATGCTGGCGGTGGTCCCGTCTTCTTTCCAGAACTTCGTGCGCGACAGAAATACCGGCCGCGTCGCCGTGTAGTACGGCATGTTCTGGATAGCCCAGCGCTTCTCCTCCGGCCACGCCGGCGTTACCGGAATCTGCCGCAGCATCACCGCCGACATGCAACACACCAGGTACTCCCCTTCCAGGCGCTTCTCTGTTCCGGACTCGCGGTAGCGCACGGCCACGCCGCCCGGTGAGTGTTCGATCCCCGTAACCGGGCATCCCAACCGCACTCGCTCGCCCAGCAGCCGGGCGAAGGTTTCCGGAAGTTTGTGGTTGCCTCCCTTCAGCCGGTAAATGCCGGTCGGAAAGAGCGGCACGCCGCGCCGCTTGAGGAGCCCATTGTGCCAGACCGCCTGCAGCGCCGATCCCGAGCCGCCAAAGAACCGGATGGCTGCCGGCGAAGCACCGTCCTTCTTCAGCAGATCGGAGAGACTCACCGCATCCAAATGATCAAGTCCCACTTTGAAAGGCTGATATTCGTCCGCAATACTGTCCGCGTAAGTTGTCAGGTAGAGGTTCGGCAGCTCCCACCACGGGCGGCTGCGCAGATACCCAGCCTCGCGCTGGTTCAATCCCAGGCCCGACAGAACCTTCGGGTCCGTCAGCTGCTCTGCCGTCCACATCTTTCCGTCCAGCCAGCGGACGATCTTGTCCCGCCGGTGATCCACCACGTAAGGCAGCTTGAACTCCGCCACATAACCCCAGTAGCGTTCGTAGCCGGGCTTGGTGAAATGTTCGGCGCCGGCGTCCACATAGAGGCCGTCCGGCAAGCCTTCCTGAAACGTGCGGACGTGTCCGCCCGCGCGTTCGGCGGCCTCCAGCACGGTCACGTCATGGCCCCGCTTCATCAACTCGTAGGCGCAGCAGAGCCCCGCGATCCCGCCGCCCCCGACGATCACTTTCTTTGCCCGGCTCGCCTCCGCGCGCAGCGCGCTCGCCGCCACCGCGGACTGCAACAGCCCGCGCCGGCTGATCACGGTTTGGATATGCACCGTGCGAACATATCACAAAATGCGGCCCCCCGATGAACCTGCTATCCTGAATGGTGAACGTGCCCCGCCTCTCGGCTTCGCTTCCGCGTAGGAGACCCACTGAAGGATAATTTCATTTTGCCGCCCTCTAAACCGTCCGCGCCGGGCAACAAAACACGGCCCGTGCGGCGCCTGAATGGCAGCGGCATCGTCACCACCCGGCGTGGCCGCGAGATACCCGTCGAGTACCATCTGTGTTTTCCGCAAATTGATCCAACCGCTGTCACCGAGGACCCGGCTAACACCGCGGCGCAGGATTTCTCGGGCCAGGTATGGTGTCCCTACGACGGTTCGTTCGTCTGCGTATACTCCGACAAGATCCTGACCTTGCGGCTGGAGGACGGCAGTCGCCTGCGCTTCTTCTTTCAGGATCGGGATGGCGCCATCGGGGTTACCGAATGGCTGGGCTGACTAGCCGCGCGAGAATCTAGTAGCGGGATCTGCGCTGCCCACGGTCGCCGCCGAATCCGCGCCCGCCGCCCCCGCCCTGCGGTTTGGGCCGGGCTTCATTGATGTTGAGGGCGCGGCCTTCCAGCACGTGCCCGTTTAAAGCCGTGATCGCCCGATCCGCCTCGGATGCGTCGCTCATCTCCACGAAAGCGAAGCCGCGCGAGCGGCCCGTGTCGCGATCCGTTACCAGGTTGACCCGGTCCACTGCTCCGTAAGGCTCAAACAGCGCACGGATCGAAGACTCGGTCGCCGAAAAATCCAGGTTGCCTACAAAAATATTCTTCACGGTGTTCTCCTTTGTCTTTCGATTGTGCGGGCTAGACGAGGCAGACGGGAACTCAGCCGGGTTGTTGCGGGACTTTCAAAAGGCGCCTCTCTCAAAAGGCATTTTGAGTATATCACGGCCGCTCAACTCGCCCAAAACGGCTCACGCGACATTCTTTTGTAATTCGTCCACCTGCGCCATGAACAGACGCGCGGGGTAGACCCACTCGAGCAGTGGCGTGGTCATGAACGTGGTCACCAGCGCCATCAGCACCATGATGGAGAACATGGCCGGGGAGATCACGCCAATATCCAGGCCGATATTGAGGATCACCAGTTCCATCAGCCCGCGCGTGTTCATCAGAATGCCCAGTGAAGCTGCCTCGCGCCAAGGCATGCCGGCCAGGCGCGCCGCAAACATGGAGCCGCCCAGCTTGCCGGTGATGGCCACCACGATCACGATGGCGCTGTAGAGCCAGATGGCGCCGCCGCCACCCACGCCGATGCGCGTGCGCAGGCCGGTGAAGGCGAAGAACAGCGGCAACAGGAGCACCACCGTCACAGATTCGAACTTGTGCAACAGGTAGTGCGTGAACTCCTGGGTCTTCGGCATGATGGCGCCCATCAGGAACGCGCCGAACAGCAAATGTATGCCCAGCCACTCGGTGGCCAGCGCCGACGCCAGCACCAGCACCACGATGACCGCAAGCAGGTTGTCGCTGAGGCGGCCGCGTTTGCTGTACGCCCGCTCGAATGCCGGCAGAAAACGCCGCACCACGAACAGCATGATGAGGACGTAAGCGATGGAGCCGCCGATGGTGACCCAGGCGGGGCGGACCGCGTGCGTGACGCGCACCAGCACTACAATGTAGGCCAGGATGCACCAGCCGGTGATGTCGTCCACCGCCGCGCAGGCGATCGCCAGCGAGCCCATGCGGCTCCGCACCAGGCCGCGCTCTGTCAGAATCCGCGCCAGAACCGGGAATGCGGTGATGCTCATGGCGGCGCCCATGAACAACGCAAAGCCGGTGAAGGTGACCCCATCGTCGGAGAGCCGAGGGTAAAGATACAGCGCCGTCAATCCGCCGAGACAAAACGGCGCCACGATGCTCACGTGGCTGGTCAGCACGGCCGCGTGGCCGTAGCCGTGCAGTTCGGTAGGATTCAACGCCAGCCCCACCACGAACATAAACACCACCAGCCCCACCTGGCTTAGGGCGTTGAGATAGCCCATACTGGCGGCCGGAAAGAGCGCGGTCGAGATGCCGGGCGCCAACCAGCCGAGCAGCGACGGTCCCAACAGGATTCCGGCCACCATCTCGCCCATTACCTGGGGCTGATTGATCTTCTGGAACAGGAATCCCACCACGCGCGCGGCCACCAGGATCACGGCGACCTGCAATATGAGATGGAAAAGATTGAGCGTCATTCGCCGCCCTTCCTGGCAGCCTGCCGTACGGCCCGGAAGGCCACGGGCGCGCAGCCGGCGAACGTCATTTCGCCCTGAAGTGTGCGCTCGCCCGGCTTGCCGGCAATGGTCGCGCGCAGCCATTTGGCGGTCAGGTCGGGGCCGTCAATGAGGGCATTCAGAGAGGTCGCGTGACCGTCGTTCAGGGTGACGATGGCCTGGGTGCCGGATTGGGAGATGTTCAAGGCTGGCTGCCGAAGGCCAGCCAGACCACTGGAGCAACCCGCCGAACCCGAGCCGAACTCGACGACCCACTCGCCGCCGACAGCCAGCGGCGGGGCGATGCCTCGGCCGGCTTCGAGGATGCCCAACAAGCCGAGCACGGGCACTCCTACCATCAGTATGTAGGCCGCCACCAGATTGTTTTTAAAAATGTTAGCGATTTTACAATTCTACCGCCGCAGGTTCAGCGCGGCAAGGATGGAAGTACCAAAACTCAGGTCAGCCGCGAGACCAAGCCCCTGCTAAACTATAGAATCAGTTATGGCGTTGAGCAAAGAGTTGCTGGAGATCCTGGTTTGCCCCCTGTGCAAGGCGGACCTGGATTTGAAGCCTGACAACAGCGGCCTGAAGTGCGTCCAGTGTCACCGCGTCTATCCCGTTCGAGACGATATCCCGGTGATGCTGGTCGACGAGGCGAAGATCGAAGAGTGACGGAACTGGACCACGGGTGCCGCGTGGCCGTGATCCGGCTGCGCTCGCTGGGCGACTGCGTGCTCACCACACCCGCGCTCGATATCCTGAAGCGCGCGCGGCCGGATGTGCGCATCGCCGTGGTGGTGGAAGATCGCTTCCGCGCCGTCTTTGAGGGTAATCCCGACATCGATAGGTTGCTCGCCCCCGGCGTGCGCGAGCTGCGCGCGTGGCGTCCGGGGCTTTGCCTGAATCTGCACGGCGGCAGCGCCAGCGCACGTATGACGGCGTTCTCCGGAGCGGCCTGGCGGGCGGGATTCGCGCATTATCGCTGGCAGGCGCTGTACAACGTGCGCATCCCGCGCGCGCAGGAGATCCTGGACGAAGAGCGTATCGTGCACACCGCGGAACATCTGGCTTCGGCCATGTTTTATCTGGGTGTGCCGCGAGGGGAGATCCCGCGGGCGAAATTGTTCGCGACGGGCGCTGCCATCCAGCCTGCCAGACCCTACGCTGTTATTCATCCCATCGCCTCGGCGCCCGACAAGACCTGGCACGCTGCCGGTTTCCTCGAGGCGGCACGGTTTCTGAAGGAATCCCTGGAGCCGGTATTCATTGCGGGCCCGGGTGAAGACCTCAGCGCCTTCAGCGAATATCGTACCGTTATCGGTGCGCCGCTGAGCGAGATCAAATCCCTGCTCCGGGGCGCCGCGTTGTTTCTCGGCAACGATTCCGGACCGGCCCACATGGCGGCCGCCTTCGGGCTCCCCGTGGTGGTTCTCTTTAGCGCATCCGACCCCGCCATCTGGGGTCCCTGGCGCACGCCATCGGCGATTATCCGAAACGCCAGCGAGCGGCAGGTACGCGAGGCCTTGGAGCGCATCCGGGTGCACGCATGAAGGATCTGCTGCACCTGCTCGGATTCGCCCGGAAATACTGGTTCTATCTCGTCCTTTCGGTCTTGCTGATGGCCGGCGTGGGCGCGGCGCACGGCATGATCGCGCTTTTGATCAAGCCGGTGTTCGATCGCGTGCTGAACCCGGCCGCCAGCGACACGCCGGTACTGCTGTTCACCGACCCGGTATTCCATCATCCGGTCTACCTGAACCAACTGTTGCCGGGCGCCATGCATAATCGCAGCATCTGGACCATGGTGGCCTTCGCCATTCTGGCCGTGTTCCTCACCAAAGGTCTTTGCGACTACCTGGCCAACTACCTGGTGAATTATGTGGGGTGCTCGGCGGTTACCGACCTGCGCAATACGGTCTTCGACAAGGTGGTCAGGCAGAGCGCGGAATTCTTTGAATCGCATTCCACCGGGCGGCTGATGTCGTCGATCATGAACGATATCGAGAAGATCCAGGTGGCCGTTTCGCACATCCTGGCCGACCTGCTGCGGCAGACCTTCGTGGTGCTGGGCCTGCTGTTCGTGGTGCTCAACATGGATTGGAAGCTGGCTCTGGTCAGCCTCACGGTGCTGCCGTTCGTGCTGATTCCCACCGCGCGCATCGGCCGGCGCATTCGCCGCACCAGCCGCCGCAGCCAGGATCACGCCGCGGAGTTGAACGAGATTCTGCAGGAGACGCTTAGCGGCCACCAGGTGGTGAAGGCCTTCGGCACCGAGCAGTTCGAATCGCGCCGCTTCCGGCAGACCGCACAGCGCCTGCTCAAGAGCAACCTGCGATACGTGCGGCAGCAGGCGCTGGCTTCTCCCCTGATCGAGGTCTTCGCGGCCCTGACCATCGTGGGCCTGCTGACCTATGCCCGCACCCAGATCAAGGCCCATACCCTGACCGCGGGCGAGTTCACCAGCTTCGTGATCGCCCTGCTGATGATGTACGAGCCGGTGAAGCGCCTCACGGGCATTCACAACATATTCGAGCAGGCCATCGGCGCATCGCAAAAGGTCTTCGAATACCTGGCGCACACCGAGGAGATTCAGGAGAAGCCGGGAGCGGTGAAGCTGGCGGGCTTCACGCAATGCATCCGCTTTGAAAATGTCGGCTTCCGCTATCCTCTCTCGCCCAATGGATTTCAACTGAAGGCGCTGAATCTGGAGGTCAACGCCGGCGAAGTGGTGGCGGTGGTGGGTCCCAGCGGCGCTGGGAAGACTACCCTGGTGAACCTGGTGCCGCGCTTTTACGACGTCACCTCCGGCGTGGTGCGCATCGACGGCCGCGACGTGCGCGATTTCGACCTGGCGTCCCTGCGCGCGCGGGTAGGGATCGTGGCACAGGATACGTTCCTGTTCAACGACACCGCGGCCAATAACATTGCCTACGGCCGGCCCGGCACGCCTTTGCGCGACATTCGCGAAGCGGCGCAATCGGCGCTGGCGGATGAATTCATCAGCCGGCTGCCGGATGGATACGGCACCTTCATCGGCGAGCGCGGCGTGAAGTTGAGCGGCGGGCAGCGGCAGCGCATCGCCATCGCGCGCGCGCTGCTGAAGAACGCGCCCATCCTGATACTGGACGAGGCCACCTCTCATCTGGATACCGAGTCCGAATTACTTGTGCAGCGGGCGCTGGGCAACCTGATGGCGGGACGCACGGTGATCGTGATTGCGCATCGCCTTTCCACGATCAGGCGGGCAGATAAGATCGTGGTGCTGGAGCGCGGCGGTATTTTCGAGGTGGGCACGCACGAAGAGTTGGTAAACGGCGGCGGTATTTATCAGCGGTTGCACGAATTGCAGTTCGTGGAGGCGGGAAGCGTGATGGATTTATGAGCACGCGCAGCATGACAGGCTTCGCGCGCGTCCGCAAGGCCTCGCCCGACGGCGAGATTATCGTCGGCATCAAGAGCGTGAACCATCGCGGCCTGGACATGCATTTCCACATGGCCGCGGACCTGGACCCCTTCGAGGGCGCCGTTCGCAACGCGGTAAAAGGCAAGGTGGCGCGCGGACACCTGCAAATCCACGTAGCCTTCGCCCGGACTGCGCCGGCGGATGCCTCCAACCTGAACCGGCCTTTGCTCAACGCCTATCTACAGGCGTTTCGGGAAGCGGCGGCCGAGTTCGGCGCCGACTCCAAACCCGATCTGAATGCGGCTTTGCGCGTACCGGGCATGTTGCAGGTCTCCGATTCGGCGGAGCCGGACGCCGGTCTGGAGCAGGCGCTGGTGGAGGCTACCCAGGAGGCCCTCGATCTGCTGAACCGGTTCCGCGAGCGGGAAGGCGCGGCCATGGCCGCCGAGATGCGGGAACGATGCGCTTCGGTCTGCGATCTGGCGGCGCAGATGGAGAAGATCCGGTCGCGCGCTACCGTGGCTTTCCAAAAGAGACTGAACGAGCGGCTGCGCGAGTTGCTGCGCGGCGCGGGCATCGAGCCGCAGCGCCTGGCGCAGGAGGCCGCCCTGCTGGCCGAGCGCAGCGATATCAGCGAAGAACTGGTCCGGCTGAAGACCCACGCCGCGCAATTGGAGAAGCTGCTGAACTCGAGCGGCGAGGTGGGCAAGCGGCTGGATTTCCTGCTGCAGGAGATGAACCGGGAATCCAACACCATCCTGTCGAAGACCGGCGGCTTGGGTGATATGGGCCTGACCATCACGGACCTGGCACTGGCCGCCAAGGCCGAAATCGACAAACTGAGGGAACAGTCTCTCAATCTGGAATGACCACCGTATTCATCATCTCCGCGCCGTCAGGGTCCGGGAAGTCCACCCTGGTGCGCCAGCTTCTGGCTACCGTGCCCGGGCTGATGTTTTCGGTCTCGTATACCACCCGGCCGCCCCGCGGGCACGAAACTGACGGCGAAAGCTATCATTTCATTACCCATGACGACTTTGAGGCGCGCCTTGCGCGGGACGAATTTCTGGAGCATGCCGAAGTCTTCGGGAATTATTATGGCACCCACCGCGGGGTGCTGGAACAGGCCCGCGAGCAGGGCCAAGACCTGGTACTCGACATTGACGTGCAAGGTGCGCGACAATTAAGGGATAAGATTCCGGAAGCGGTGACGATTTTTGTCCTGGCCCCGTCCCGCGAAATCCTCGAACAACGGCTGCGCGCGCGCAGCGAGGACGCCGGTGCGGTGATTGAACGACGCCTGCGCGACGCGGCCAACGAGATCCGCAATTACCGCGCTTACGATTACGTGCTGATTAATAACGATCTGACCGAATCCGGGGAGACCCTGGCTGGCATCGTGCGAGCCGAGCGGGTGCGCCGCAGCCGCATGGAAGAGCGCATCCGGCCTATTCTGGAAACTTTCGAGAACGAACGCGTAAAGGATTGATTACTAGCATGGGTGACAAGATTCCGCGCAACAACGCGCACTGCACCATTCCGGACGACCCGGAGCAGAGCACCTACCGTTTCATCATCGTGGCCGCCAAGCGCGCCCGCCAGTTGCAAGGCGGCATGCGGCCGGTGTTGCCGACCTCCTCCAAGAAGTCCACCATCATCGCCATGGAGGAAGTGCGCCGCGGGCTGGTGAAGTATGAGATTCCGGGCGTTACGCCGGTGGAAGAAGCTCCGGCGCCCGAAACCGTTCTCTAACCCCGCGTCATGCACATCGTCCTGGGTGTCGGCGGAGGCATCGCAGCGTATAAGTCCGCCGAGCTGGCCCGCCTGCTGATCCAGCAGGGCCACGCCGTACAGGTGGTGATGACGGCGGGCGCCCAGGAATTCGTCAGGCCTTTGACCTTCGCGGCGCTCACCGGGCGCAAA
The DNA here is from genome assembly GCA_035308525.1 of Bryobacteraceae bacterium. Classification (GTDB taxonomy): domain Bacteria; phylum Acidobacteriota; class Terriglobia; order Bryobacterales; family Bryobacteraceae; genus Bog-159. Next base: position 7,589 of record DATGGM010000062.1, on the reverse strand, counting down.
GTCATCACCAGTCTCTTCGCATCAGGCGATCCGGACGCCACACTTTCGAGCGCCATCGAGCATATCGGCGTGGCACAGGAGAACGATCTGCTGGTGGTGGCGCCGGCCACCGCAGATCTGCTGGCCAGATTCGCGAACGGCCTGGCCGACGATTTTCTCACTACCATGTATCTGGCGTTCACCGGGCCGGTGGTGCTGGCGCCGGCCATGAACACCAACATGTGGCTGCACGCCGCTACGCAGAGTAACCTGGAGGCGCTGCGCCGCCGCGGTCACCGCATTGTGGAACCGGAGGAAGGCGAACTGGCCTGCGGCATGATTGGTCCCGGGCGGCTGGCGGCTCCCGAACACATCGCCGCGGCGGTGGAAGCCGAGATCGGACGGCAGCGCGACCTGGATGGCGAGACCGTACTGATCACCGCCGGGCCGACACAAGAGCCGCTCGATCCGGTGCGCTATATTTCCAATCGCTCCAGCGGCAAGATGGGATACGCGCTGGCCGAGGCGGCGGCCGCGCGCGGCGCTAAAGTCATCCTGATCTCCGGTCCCGTGCATCTCGCGCCGCCGCGGGGATGCACCTTAATCAATGTGCACACCGCCTGCGAGATGCGCGACAAAGTATTCGAGAACCTGCAGCCCGCCACGGTCATCATCAAAGCAGCGGCGGTGGCCGATTTCCATCTGTCGAAAGTGCCGGCGCAGAAAATGAAGAAGACCGCCGCCCGGCTTTCCCTGGAACTCGATCCGACGCCGGATATTCTCGCCGAACTGGGCCGCAAGAAAGGCGACCGGTTGCTTGTAGGCTTCGCCGCCGAGACCGAGAATCTGCAACAGGAGACGCGCCGCAAATTAGAAGCCAAGAATTGCGATATGGTGGTCGGCAACCTGGTGGGCGGTGATGAGGTGGGTTTCGAAGCCGACCACAATGAAGCCGTCCTGGCGTTGCGAACCGGGGAACTGATTCCCGTGCCGCGCGCCTCCAAACGCGAAGTAGCCGACCGGATTTTCGACGAAATTCTGAAACTGCGGCTGCACCGCTACGCCACTGATGGACGCTGAAACCCTACGGCACTATCTGGAGTATTACCAGGACTTGGGGATCAAAACTCTGTACCGCCGCGGTACCGCCCGCGTGGCCGTGAGGGTTGCCGCGCCGCAACCGTCCGCGAGCGGTGAACCGCTTCTACGAATTCTGGAAGACATCGGCGATTGCCGTCGCTGCCGTCTGCACGAGCAGCGCCATAAGATCGTCTTCGGCGTGGGCAACGAACAAACTAAGCTGGTGTTCGTGGGCGAAGGCCCGGGCGCCGACGAAGATGCGCAGGGTATCCCTTTCGTGGGCCGCGCCGGCCAGTTACTTACCCAGATGATCGAGGGCACCGCCAAAAAGGAAGGCATCCCGCTGCTGCGCAAAGACGTGTATATCTGCAATGTGGTGAAATGCCGTCCGCCGGAGAACCGCACGCCGCAGCCCGACGAGATGGAGATTTGCGGTCAATTCCTCACGCGGCAGTTACTATCGATCCGGCCCAAAGCTATCTGCGCGCTGGGCTCCACGGCGGCGAAGTACCTCACTCAAAGTAAGGAAGGCGTCACCCGCATGCGCGGTAACTGGTATAAGTGGAATGATATTCCACTGATGGTCACATATCATCCGTCTTACCTGTTGCGCGCGTACAATACCGGTCCCAAGCGCGAGGCTTGGGAAGATCTGAAGAAATTGCTGCATTTTGTCTACGATTAGTTCGCGGGTTTAGCCGACAGCACTTTTCCCGCCGGCGTATTGGTGACTGCCAGCCTCAGCTTGTATCCGGTGCTGACAATGTCACCATTATGGCTATATTCAAACGCCAGAGAGTAATCGCCGGCCCGCAGATCGGACGATCGGCTGAACTCGATGCAGTCTTGCCCGCGCCGCCCGGCGTTCGATGTTTGTTGACTCTCCAGAATGACGCGCTGGCCTGTCCGCAAATCAGTCAGAACAAAATACCGCCGCGCCGACAGGGATTGCTCAAAGAAATCCTGCCGCGTGTCATAGTCCGCGACGAACATGATCTTGCCCGCGGCGGCCTTTTGGCAGCCAGCTTCCGGCGCTAACGCCACCAGGCTGGCGACCGGGCCGCCTGGCGGATGCAGGCTCTCATACAGCGCATCGCTGGCATCCAGGAGCGCTTCTTCGATGTCGAACCGCAGTTCCTGGGATGGCGTCCGGGCATAGACCCGCCGCACGTCCGCTACGTTTTCCGGTTCGCCCAAGTCCAGAAACTGCAAACAGAGGCCGCGCAGGCGGCCGTTCTCAGATTCAGCATCGAAAATGGTTCTCGCCGTGGATCGGATTTCGCCTGCCACACTTTCCAGCCACTCGTTGTCGATCGGCAAAGGCTTGCCGGGGCCACTCACGGGGCTGCTGTGAAACTTACTAAGTTGCAGGAGGATCTCCACCGCACCGACTCGCAATGGCAGATCTTTTTTGGTGTCGGAGAGCGTCCGTATCAGAAATTTGACGCGGGCAGCCGCAAAGGATTTATCTGGTTCGCCGGCGGCGGGCCGAATGAAGTTGACCGGGAAGAATACGCCAGGTGCGATCGGTTGGATTTTAAGCAACAGTTCGGGATCATTCAACGACCGAATCTGCTCCGTGATCCGCTCGGCGATGGCATCATTTCCGGTACAGCCGGCGCGGCTCTTGGATCTTTCTTCGAGGAACCGTGTCAACGCGGAGGCGTCCTTACGCCCGGCGCTTTTGTCCAACAGCGGGCGAACGGATTGAACGAACTTCAACCTCGCCAGAATCCGGGCTTTCACTTCGTCCAACGATGGAAGCGCCAGATCCTGCTCCTTAGCCGGCGCTGACCGTTGCGGGAAGAGGCTATAGCCTTCCGCGACGTAGGGCCCGGGATTGTTTTGCTGCCAATATTCATGAATGTGCTGGTAGACATCGATCAGATAGACGCCCGAAGGCGCCACGGCGAAGGGAGATTTGGATGCCTCGGGGTAAAGAAAATTCGGAGCGCGAGGCCGCCGGTCGAGAAACAATATCACTCGTTGACCGTCCTCCATGGGTTGGAAGAAGCCCAGGAAATCGGAGAGAGTCTCCAGTCTGTCGCCGGCCGCGATCGAGCCATACACGGCGCCGGTAACGGTGGCCACGAATTTATGCTCCGGCCTCACCGAAACTGTAGCGGTGACCACATCGGTGCTCATGTATACGAGCGACTCGAGGTCGTAATGCGGTAGATTCATGGCACAGGCGGCTAAGGGCACGACCAGCCCCATGCCCAACCACAGGCCCGGCATATTAATCAAAGTTGAGAGACATTTGGCCGGCATATTCTTCGCGGCGGGTGCGTTGGATTTCGCCGGCTTCGACGCTGCGGCCCCAATGCTCCAAAATCCAGATTTGCTCCCAGGCGCAATCTTCGAGCGCGCGGTGGTCGGCGCAGCGCTGGGCGGCTCGCGACCAATCCTGTAGAATCTCGAACGCTTCGGCGAGGCGGTCCTGCGTCTTTGCCCAGGCCACTGCGCGGCGCGCCAACTGGGAGGCCAGCGGCCAATCCGCCGCGACAGCCCAGGTGAGCGCGTGTTGCAGATCAGGCCAGTAGGGGGTCAGATCCGGGCCTCCGGCGTCCCGCGCGACGAACAGGTTGGCCACGGCTCGCGTGTGACGGCGCGCCCACGCTCCGTTCTCCGCAGGCAAGGCCACGCACTGCCGCACCATCGCCGGAACGAGGTACCGCGGCCCGTTTTCATCGAGCGGCGCCAGCACGTCTTTCGACAGCAGCCCCGCTACAATTCCGCAAGCTTGTTCCGGCTGGATGCCAGCCGTGGAAGCTGCCATATCCAGTGGAAAGCCGGTAGCCGCGCAGGCGCACGCCGCTGACAGCATGCGTTGTGGCGCGCCATCCAGCGCGCCGATGGTATCGGCCAGTTGTCCGGAATCTTTGGGAAAGCTTCCATTGAGTGAAACGGCGCCGGCGGAGAGGGTGGCAGCCAGGCCGGCGTGCCGCGTGGTGACCAGGACCGACGTTCGCCCGCGCGGCGCGAGCAACGCGGCGGTGGAGACCATCGCATCGTCGAGGACTATCAGGCAGCGGTAGCGGGCACACAGGCGGCGCAGCTCATTCAGGTTGGATTCCAGATCGCGGTCCAGCCGCACGCCCAACTGCGCGGCCAGATCGCCGGCCAGGGCGGCCGCGGTACGCGATCCGCAGGTCAGCCAGAAGACCGCGTCGAAGTCTTCCTGATGGCGGCGGGCAAATTCCAGCGCCAGCGCCGTCTTACCCGCGCCCGCGCCCGCCTCCACCACAGCCATGCCCGGCGTGTCGGCGAGCGTGGCGCACAGGAGTTCCAGTTCTTGTCCGCACCCGGCAAAAGACGGCTGCCGCGCGGGAGTGAAGGGCGCTTTCCGCGGCAGCGGCGACAAAGACATCAGCCATCGTTTGATGGAACGGAATGCGGCCAGACGATCGCGGCGAAGGTCGAAGAAATTCTTGCGGCGCAGCAGGTCGGGGAACTTCGAGTCGCGGCACAGCACGGTCGCCACAGCCGTGCCCATTTCGGCCGCCCGCGCCCAAAGCACGGATTTCCAGCGCTCCAGGACCCATCGGGCCGGGACCGCTTCCGGCGAAAGCAGCACCAGCATCACGTCCGCCGAGAGGCCTTCTTCGGCCTTGGTGAGGACATCCACTCCGGCCCGCATTTCGCCTTCCTCCAGCAGGACCTCTACGCCGGTGCCGCGTTCCAGGAATGCCGCCAGTTCACGCGCAAGCTGGCGATCCGCGGCGGAGTAACAAGGGAAGACCTTCGGCATGCCGGAGATCTTCCATTATCCCCCATGCAGCCGACAGCGTTACAAATGAATGCCGCGGAAAATGTTGACCACGTCCTGCGCCAGGCCTTTCACCACATCGGCGATGGCCTTGCCGGCGGTCTCCGCGTCGGAGGAAATCTTCTGGCCGACCGGGGTGCACAGGAACACAAACAGATTGCCGGCGGCAAATGCGGCGGCGCTGGCCGGATCGGAGGGAACCGCCACGATCAACGCCGGTTCGGGGCTGGAGGTGGCAGTGGGTACTGGGGTGGTCGCCATGTTTTAAGCTCCTAGCTTGGTTTGAATCGCGCCCAACGAAGTTTGTATGGCCGCCATGTCGGCTTTCAGATCCGCGAATTGCTGATCGTTGGTCTCGGGCGCCTGAGGCTGCGGAAGGTCAGTGCGCTCCACCACCCAGGTGCCCGCCTGGCTGAACAGCGAGCCGGGCAGATGCACGATCTGCTCATTGGGGAGCAGGGGACGAATGGGCGCCGGCATGATGACGGCTCCCGCGGGAGCGGCCGTCACCGGCGTATCGAAGATGCAGGTGAGCTCGGGCTTCTGGTTCGAGCTGCCCGCGGCGGGCTGCATGGCCCAGTGGTAGGGGTGGCCCACTCCTTGTTGATATTTCGCGGCGATCAGAGATCCAGCCGGCAATGCCGGCGCATTGCTGCCGGCCCCGACCACGATGTACCATTGCCGCCGCGGATCGGTGCCGTAAACGATGTGATAGACCCCGGCGTTCTCTTGCTGTATGGATAACACCTGGCCGGGATACAGCGCCGCGATCTCATTGGCCGTCTGCTGTGCGTCCGGCTGTGTGCACACCGTGCTTGGATCCAGGGGTCCGATGGGACCTAGCGGCCCCCATTCCATGGCGTCGGTGGGCGCGGGCACATACGCCGGATAGATGTACACTCCCGGTAGGTTGAGGGTGGCCGCGTCCGCAGGATCCAGGTTGAGCTTGGCCACGTATCCAGTTGCCGAGGCCGTCGCATCAAACACGTTATACGGCTGGCCGGAAGGCGCCGGGTCCATCCAGCCCTTGAGCGGCCTGGTGGAATCAAACGGGGGAGCCTGTTGTCCGGTAGCCTGCTGATATGCGGCCCGCGTCGCATAGACCGGAAACTGATAGAGCGCTGAAATCTGATACTGCGGTTGGCCCGGCTGTGCGGGTTGTGGTTGTGACATGGATGGGGATCTTTCCTGGCGCGCTGGCTGCGCAAACCTTTTTCAATCTCAAGGTACCCGACGGTTGCGCGCGCGCAGCCCGTCGGCCGGCACAAATGCTTGAGGGCTAACGGAATCTATTCCTGGAACTCTTGTGACCGGTTGTCCCTACGAGAGGTATCAGGACGTTTCGGAGCCGATCGTGGGCGCGCGCGGGCGCACCAACTGCAAGGGAAATGCGGCAGAAGGGGGAAGATCCGGGCAGGAGATCACGTGGGAACGGATGATGTCACCGACGCTGGATTTGCAGCCAAAGGCGTTTCATTACGATATGAAGCTGGAGGGGGCGCCGCTGCAGGCGCCGGGCGTGTATCCGTTAGCTTGAGTCCGGCGGGCTGGGAGCGCGCCTGCCAGGCGAAATCGCGCGATCCACCTGCGTCAGGCGGCGCGGAGGGCTGGGGTTCGGGTTCGGCGGGCGTAGGCGGTTGTGCATCCTTGTGCACGGATTTCAGGATTTCATCGGCCGATTTGGGAAGAACCATCACGGCGCCCGAGCCTTGCAGGAATTTCGCGGTGTGATTGAGCAGCGCGACGGTGGCTCTGAGGCGGATGAAGTCGGATACGCCGGGATCGGTCATGAGGATGCGCAGGCTTTCGATGGCGGAGGCGGCCAGAGTCTCGGCCTGGTCCCTGTAGAGGAGGTCCTTATCGGCGCGGGCCTGCTCGAGGGCGGACCTGAAATGCTCGGTACGGAGCCAGTTGGCTACGGTGTTGCGATGGACGCCGGCGTGGTGCGCGGCGATCGTGGCGGTGAACCCGCAGGCGATTAGTGCCAGGACTTGTTGTTGTGGCGTGGTGAGTGATGGTTGGAGGGACATGGTAGCCTTCTCGTTCACTATGAAAGCATGGGGATTGGGGGCGGCGGCCTGGGGATTGTGGCAAGTGGTTGTGGGGGCAGGGGATGTTTTTTTGGTTGGGTTGTGATTGGGTTTGGGGGGTTGGTTTCCCTTGATCCGGGCGGAATGCCGCCTAACCGGCCATGTCTCCGTCGCGCCGGCGGACTTGCCGGCGCTAAACCAGCCTCACGACTGCTGAAGCCTGGCTCGCCACTGCGCCGCTTGCCCGGGCTTAGACCACTGCGTATACAGATCTACAATTTGCTCCCCCGCGGAGCGCATCCATTTCTTCTGCCTGGCGGGCATGCGCGAAGCGCGCTGGCGCATACCTGCATACCCGCCGAGGAGGAGCGGCTCCGCTTCGGCGTACCGCCGCTGAGCAGACAGGCATGCGCCCAGGAACGCCTGCGCGCGGTATAGGCCCCAATCCTCCCGGTCTCCTTTTTCGCGGATGGCCAACGCCTGACGCAGGATAGTTTCCGCCTGTCCGTATTTGCGCTGCTTCGTCATGTTCTGTCCAAGCAATTCGCCGGCATCGGCCGCGTTGGTATCCTCGTAGCTGCCCAGGCGGCGAAAGCCCTGGAGCGCGTGCTGCCAGATCTGCTCCGCGTGCGCGAGGTCTTCGCGCGAATCGTACGCCCAGCCCAGGACCAGCTCGAGCTTCAGAGTCTGGTCCGCACCCTCCCCTGCAACCGCGCGCAAGTCGCTGGCGG
>DATGGM010000061.1:0-2949 GCA_035308525.1 Bryobacteraceae bacterium | reverse complement strand
CCGGACGCCAATCCTTCATGTCCGCCATTTGCGCCTTGCGCAGGATCTCCAGCACCACCGGTTCGGCCACCGCGCCCAGGGCTGCCGCGGGGATACCGGCTTCGCCCGCGTATTCCAGGAGATACAACTTGAATTCACTGACCCTCTCCGCCATAGCCGTCGGCATCAACACTCTTTCATACTCTTCATAAGGCGCCAGGCGGATCAAGTGCGGGTGGTCGCATCCGTTCAGGTAGGGATGGCTGGCGCCGACGCCGGCTAACTGGGCTGCGCGCGCGCCCGCTGGCATCGTCCGTAAGTGGCGGGTCACCGGCGAATCCCACGGATCGGCTGGATAGCGCGCCAGGTAGCTACCGGATAGAAAGTACAAGTCGCTCAAGGTCACGCATTGCCATGCCGCTCGCCAGTCACCGGCGCGTACTGCGTCCAGCAGCGCGGCGCGCCTGCCCAGCGATAAGATCCCCAAGGCCCCGTCCGCCAGATCGGAGAGCAGTTCGGGACTCCGTGACGCGCGCTCGATCCATTCACGGGCCAGGCGCACCCGCAACCCGAAGGCCAGCATGGTCTGGTCGCTGATGTTCCGCCAGTCCGTAGCCCGCAGCGAGCCAATTTGCGCCGCGAAGACCATCTCGCTGTCACCCGCCCGGTGCGGGCCGCTGGCGGCCACCCTGCCGGCGATGTGGCTGAACCCGGCGAACCCACCCTTCAAATAACTACCCGCAGATTCGCTGCTGACTTCCAGATCGGGAGGCTCCCGGAACGCGCTGTGATGTTCGCCGCCACCCAGGTCCACGAACTCGTGCTTGCGCAAAAACAGCGGGTCTTCGGAAACCAGCAGGTCGCCGGCCCGGAAGTAGTAAGCATATAGAATTCCCGTCAGCGCAATTCTCACCTGTGGGTTCATGTCGGCTAGCACTTCGCGGCAGAGCTTCTCGACGTCTTTCTGATTGAGCTTCCCCTTGCCGGATTTCTGCCGGAGCTTGGCAATCTCCGCAACCGCGGCCGGCCTCTGGAAGGCTTGCAGATCGTCGCGCAGTTTGCCCTTGACATGCATTGTCTTGGGCACCTCCACCACCGGCAGAGCGGCGCTGGCCGCTTCCAGCATGCCGATGTTCTTCGCGGCGTCTCCCCGGTTGGCGATCAGGCTGCCGGCCGCATCGTACAGGCGATAGAGCACGGCGAGCGGCGTGACTTTCTGTAAATCGAGCACATGTCGGAAGTCAATGTCGCGGCTCTCGCCCCAGTCCGCCTGGTAGGATGCCCCCTCCAGGTCGAAGGCCACCGGAGCGGACCGGGCGAGAAGCAACGCCCGCATGGCTTCGTCCGGATCGTTCGCCGCTGGCGGAAGCATCTTGCGTATCAACTCCAGCGAAGCCGCGGCGAAGTCCGCTGCGGAAGCCGCCTGGCTGAATTTGTCCGCCAGTTGTCCGAACAGTTCCGCCGTTTGCTTGGCGGGTAGCGCGCCGGACTCCTGCGCCAGGCAAAGCAGTTGCGCGATGGCGTGAAACTCGCCCGCCACCGAATTCAACTCCACCCCGGGCATGGCCTTCAGCTTCAGCGCCATCTTGAAAAAACTTTGCAGCTGCGCGTAGGTCAGGTCCGTGAGGCACGCAAAATATGGGTAGGCCGCGCGGTTTTCGGTGAACTGATCGGCAAGCAACAGCGCCGAGGCGTCGTCCAATGGGTCGGAACGGTGCGCGTCGATGCGCGCCACCGCCACGAAGTTATCGAGCTCCGAGTAATTCGTTTGCGAAGACTTGTAATGCGTGCGCGCCAGCCGCAGCAGGATCTCATCCTCCTCGTCCGGAGCCGCCACCTTGGCGACTTTCTTCAGGTGGCTGGCAATCGCCGAGGGGCTGGCCTGCCCCTTGGCCACCATCCATATTTCCGGGCTGCCGGGAAAATCGACGTTACCCTCCGGGTCGAGCGGCACCTCGCGCAGGAACTCGAAGAACGTCGTGCGCATGGTCTCTTTACCCGCGCCGATGGATACTTCCGGCGATTGCCGGAACAGGTCGAAAAACTTCGCGGCGCGCGGCTGGTTGCGCATGAAGAATCGCTGGTGCGCCAGGTCCAGTTGTGCCAGAGTCGCATAGTAGGCGAGCACCTTACCTTCATCCTTCTCGAGCAGCGCATGGAAGAATTGGGCGGGCCGCGCGGCGGATGCGCCCGCGGCTTTCTCCCAGATCGACTCCGCGGCGGACCCACCCGGGACTGCCGCATGGTCCTGGCGGAGCGCCAGGGCAGGCGCATAGAAATAGATCAGATCGGCGTATTTATCGGCGAGCACCTTCAGGTCCGTACCCGCGAGCAGGGCCGCCAGCGCGTCTTTGTCCATTACGCTCAGGCCGGCGTAGAGCTTTGCTATCCGCAGATCGCGGGACAGCGCCTCCGCGAATCCCCCCGGCAGGTTCTCCTTGGGGTAGAACGCCTTGCGCCAGGTGTCTTCTCCCAGAAGTACCGGGGCGGCTTCATCCCGGATCTCAAAATCAAAGCTCTGGCGCGCTTCCAACGCTTCTTGCATGCCGGCTTCGTCAATCGCCAGGGCCGAGGTGGTTTCCTGCCGCTTGGCTTGCGCCGCTTTTTCGCCGGCATCCAGCGTGGTGGCGTTCTTGCCGACCTTCAGTTTCCAGCCGAGCAGGTTCAATAGCTTTTCCGTCTGCCGCTGAGACTTCTTGTCCGCCAGCGAAAGGTGGAACTTCACGGCGTCGTGGTCTCGCGTGCCCAGCGCCTCGACCGCGGCCACTAATTGAAAATGCTGCTGTATCGTTTCTATATAGGTCTTGGCGGCCTTATCGTTATGGAGCGTGCGGGTGCGCACCGCCTTGGCGTATTCCACGAAAAAACGCTCGGGCGGCGACTTCGGCTTACTGTGGGCGATGAAGGCCAGCGCTTCCAGGCCCCCCAGGACCGCCGCGCCCTTGGCCTCGGTGCGGCCCCCCGTACCGC
>DATGGM010000060.1:0-6378 GCA_035308525.1 Bryobacteraceae bacterium | reverse complement strand
TCGGACGCCCACATCTTGCCGGTGCGGCCGCAGCCCGACTGCACTTCGTCGCACACCAGCAGGATGCCGTTCTTCTGGGTGATCCGCAGCAGCTCGTCGAAGAATTTTTGCGGCGGCACCACGTAGCCGCCCTCGCCCTGCACCGGCTCGATCACCACCGCGGCCACTTCTTCGGCCGGCGCAATGGTCTTCAGCAGTGTGTCTTCGATGAACTTGGCGCATTCCACCGCGCAGTTGGCGGGCGTCTGGCCGAACGGACACCGGTAGCAGTTGGGGTACGGCGCATGCACCACGCCCGGCACCAGCGGTCCGAAGCCGCGCCGCTGTACCGCCTTGCGCGCGGTCAGCGACAGTGCCCCCATAGTGCGTCCATGAAACGCGCCCAGAAATGCGATGAATTTATCGCGCCCGGTCGCATAGCGCGCCAGCTTCATGGCTCCTTCCACCGCCTCCGCGCCCGAATTGCAGAAGGAAACGCGCCGCTCCACCCCGCCCGGCGCCAGCGACCCGAGCTTCTCCGCCAGGTCCACCAGGATCTCGTAGTAGAAATCCGTTCCCGACATGTGGATCAGCCGCCCGGCCTGTTCCCGGATAGTTTCCACCACCCGCGGATGACAGTGGCCCGTGGCCACCACCGCGATGCCCGCGTTGAAATCCAGGAAACGGTTGCCGTCCACGTCCTCCACCATCGCGCCCTCGCCGCGGCTGGCCACCAGTGGATAGCCGCGCGTGTAGGATGGCGAAACGGAACGGTGGTCGCGTGCCATCACCTCCTGCGCCCGAGGTCCGGGCAGCGGCCCGGTTAAATGCGGCAGATCCAGCCGGATCGCCTCCATGGTCTTGCTCATACGAAACCCTCCTTACAAATTCACTATTCTTAGGCCAACAGGCAGGGATAGAAATATTGCGGAGGGGTTAATCGGAGCCAAACAGACCGGGACGGCAAATGGACGGCTGAAAGAGCATAACATTATTGTATAACGGAAGTGGCGGGCGGGAGGCTGGCTAACCTGGAGAGTGAGCCGTTTTTCGCGCGGCGGTGGGCTGCGCCGCACCGCAGAAGTTCCTCCATGCACTGGTGAAACTCCTTCTGGACTTTCTCCTCGTACGAAGACAGCTTCGAAATCAGGTTGGGCCCTTCAACGTCTCTCATGAAGGCATGCGCCAGCGCGTCCGGCGAGTGGTCTCCGCCCGGGTCCTTCCGCATGCCTTCTTTCAGGATCTCGGCTTCCATCGCGGCGCAGCCTCGCCACCGCCACGACGCGTCCGCCAGGCGCGCCACCAGGGCCTCCTCATAGCTGCCGGATGGCTGATACTCGGCGCGGAAATCGTTGAGTAACTCGCCATACCCGTCCGGATCGATCCGGCCCAGCAGATCCGCCACCATGACTTGCATCTGTACCCTTCGTCTCACGCCGCGTCTCTTGGAATTCTTCAATTGCCACCCCCCGTTTCGATTTTACAAACGCGCTTCCAGATTTGCCCACCCGGATACCGATTTCGGCGGCAAGTCACTGCTATAAAAAGTAAATTTTTATTTCGCGAGGCGTCACCGCTGGGTCAAAACCGCAACGTGGCCTTCAGCCTTACCGGGTCGAGCAGCAGATCGATAGCCTTATCCGCACCCGCGACAAACAAATCCGCATTGAGCAGCGCATCCCGTGCGCATCCCTCGCCGTTATCCACCGCAATCGCCAATCCCCCGCCCTCCCTCACGGTTTTCAGCAGCAGCCGGTCGTTGTTGCCGTTGCCGAAAGCCGCCACGTGCGCCAGATCGAATTGACGCGCGTAGTCCGCCTTTTCCACATCCTGCCTGCGGGTGCGCAGCAGATGCGGCGTGGCGATGCCGGTAAGTTCTCTCTTGGCGGTGCCAAATGAATCGGCCGTCACGATGTGCAGATCCACCAGCCGCGCTAATTTTCTTAACTTCCTCTTTACAACTGAGTTAATTACCCCAGCCAGCGAGTGCGTTCCTGTATAATCGCTCACAACTGTGTGGATCGATCGCCGCCCAAAACCCGGAATTTCGATGGTGAGACCCGTCTTATCCATGTAGCAGTAGTTACAATGACACTTACCATGAAACTCGCATTCATCGGCGCCGGTAATATGGGTTCAGCTATGGCCCGCAACCTGCTACGCGCCGGACATCATCTTGCTATTTATAATCGTACCCGCGCGCGTGCCGAGCCCCTGCGGCACGATGGCGCGGTGCTCGCGGATTCTCCGGCAGATGCCGCCCGTGATGTCGAAGCCGTCATCACCATGCTGGCTGACGATCCCGTCGTCGAGCAGGCGGCCGGCGGCATCCTCGAGACCCTGCCTCGTGGCGCCATCCACATCGGCATGAGCACGGTCAGCGTGGCGTGCTCCAAATCGCTCGCGTGTCAGCACGCCGACCGCGGGCAATTCTATGTGGCTGCTCCGGTCTTCGGCCGCCCGGTGGCCGCCGCCGCTGCAAAGCTCTATATAGTGGCCGCCGGTGACCCCGATCAGGTCGAGCGCTGCCAGCCCATCTTCGATGCGCTCGGCCGCCATTGTTCGGTAGTGGGCGCCGATCCCTGGCTGGCCAACGTCGTAAAGCTATCCGGTAATTTTCTGATCGCCGCGGCACTTGAATCGCTCGGCGAAGCTTTTGCGCTGGTACGCAAGTCCGGCGTGGATGCCGGCGAGTTCCTCGAAATCGTGAACAGCGCGCTCTTCAATTCACCGCTCTATGGCGGCTACGGCGGCGCGATCGCCAAAGGTCAATTCGAGCCGGCCGGCTTTAAGATGCGGCTGGGCTTCAAGGATCTCTGCCTGGTGCAGGAAGCCGCCAAGGCCGCCGCCGTCCCCATGCCGCTCGCCGGGGTCCTCCGCGACCGCTTCCTCGCCGCGCTGGCCCGCGGCGAAGCCGAGCTCGATTGGGCCGCCATCGCCCGTATCGCGGCTGTCCAGGCCGGCCTATAGCGCGCGGTCACGCGTCTTGCTGAAATTTAGGCCCTCATAGATTCAATTACCTGCGTGCCACTGCACCCGCCGCGGGTGTCAACCGAAAGACGCTGCCGTGCTATCGTCAGATCGGAATTGCATGCGCTTGCCGCCGGAGCTCATGCCAACCACTGTGAAAAAAACGAAACGAAGCCAATTATGATCAGACATAATCATCTTTTGGAGGAACCCATGTCACCGGCCGCTCACGATCGAAGAATCTTCGAAGCTCTGGACGTCTTCCGCATCGAATTGCCCTCCTGGGGCTTCGCCAATACCGGGACCCGCTTCGGCAAATTCCAGCAGCCCGCCGCCGCCACCACCACCGCCGAGAAATTGAGCGACGCCGGTCAGGTGCATCGTGTCACCGGCTGCTGCCCGACCGTAGCCGTGCACGTCCTTTGGGACTTCCCGGACGGCAGGTTCAGCGTACCTGAAGTCATGCTCACAGCCGAGCGCTACGGCGTCAAGATCGGCGCCATCAACCCCAACGTCTTTCAGGACCAGATCTACAAGCATGGCTCGCTCGGTAATCCCGATCCCGCCATCCGCCGCACCGCTCAGCAGCACATTCTCGACTGCATCGAAATAGCCGGCGCCACTGGCAGCCGGGACATTTCGCTGTGGTTCGCCGACGGCTCCAGCTATCCCGGCACCGCCAACATCCGGCATCGCCGCCGCTGGTTCGAAGAAGGTCTCATCGAAGCCCACCGCCATCTCGAGCCCAACCAGCGCCTCCTGGTCGAGTACAAGCCGTTCGAACCCGCCTTCTATCACACCGACATCGCCGATTGGGGCATGTCGCTGCTCATGGCGCGCAATGCCGGCCCGCAGGCCAAAGTCCTGGTCGATACCGGCCATCATTATCAGGCCCAGAACATCGAACAGATCGTGGCCTGGCTGCTCTCCGAAAACATGCTGGGCGGCTTCCACTTCAACGACCGCCGCTACGCCGATGACGACCTCACGCTGGGCTCCATCGATCCCTACCAGATCTTCCGCATTTTTCACGAAATCGCGCTCTTCGAATGGGAGACCGGCCGCCGCGCCGAAATCGCCTACATGGTCGACCAGAGTCACAACCTGAAGGACAAGATCGAAGAGATGATCCAGACCGCCGTCACCGCCCAGGAACTCTACGCCAAGGCCTCCCTGGTGGATCGCGAAGCCCTGGCGCGCCACCAGGCCAACTCCGCGCTGGTGGACGCCGAAGAGTGCCTGAAGGATGCCTTCTCCACCGACGTCCGGCCCGCCATCCGCGAATGGCGCAAAACCAACAACCTCCCCGCCGACCCCCTGAATGCCTACCGCGAAAGCGGCTATCGGGAACGCGCCGCCCGCGAAAGAGGCGCCAAAAACGCCGCCGCGGTAACCAGCTATGCGTAGGTTCTTATCTGCGTTCATCTGCGTTCATCTGCGGCTGATGCCTCTTGTCTTAACCGCGGCCAATCCGGACCTGCTTACCCATCCCTGGAGCGCTCGCTGGATCTCCGTGCCCGCCACATCGCCCTTTGATTACGGCGTCTATCACTTCCGTCGCACATTCGATCTGCCCAGCCAGCCCTCTTCTTTCCTCATCCATGTAACCGCCGACAACCGCTACAAACTCTACGCAAACGGCGACATGGTCAGCTTAGGTCCGGCCCGCGGCGACTTACAGCATTGGCGCTACGAGTCGGTCGACCTGGCCCCGCATCTGAAACCCGGAAAAAACGTCCTGGCCGCCGTAGTCTGGAATTTCGGCGAGTGGTCGCCCGAAGCCCAGATCACCAACCGCACCGGCTTACTCGTTCAAGGCGACGGCCCGGCCGAGCACATCGTGGACACCGGTAAGCAATGGAAAGGCGTCCGGGACGCATCTTACTCGCCCGCGCCCAAAGATCCGGAGATGTCCCGTTTCTACTACGTGGCCGGCCCCGGCGAACGCATCGACGCCAAACTCTATCCATGGGGATGGGAACAGCCCGCCTTCGACGACTCCGCCTGGACGCCCGCCGCAGCCGGGACTCCGGGATCGCCGCGAGACGCCCAGGATGGACCCAACCGCTGGATGCTGACCCCCCGCTCCATTCCCCCCATGGAATTAACCCCGCGGCCCATCACCGTCCTGCGCTCGGGCAACCCGGCGCACAACATACCGCCGCACTCCAAAGCCGTCCTCCTCTACGACCAGACATTCCTCACCACCGGCTATCCCCAACTCACCGTCACCGGCGGAAAAGGCGCGCGCATCGACGTAGGCTATGCCGAATCTCTCTGGCTCCCCGGCCTCCACGATAAAGGCAACCGCAACGAAATCGAAGGCAAGCAATTCATCGGCGCGCACGACACCTTCATTACCGATGGCGGCTCCCATCGCCGCTTCGAGCCGCTCTGGTGGCGCACCTGGCGCTATCTGCGCCTGACCATCGAGACCCAGGACCAGCCCCTCAGCATCGACCATCTCCACGGCATCTACACCGGCTATCCCTTCGAGCGCAGAGCTCGCTTCGACGCCGGCTCCCCCGGCCTCCAGAAGATCCTCGACACCGGCTGGCGCACCGCGCGCCTCTGCGCCCATGAAACCTACATGGACTGCCCCTACTACGAGCAGTTGCAGTATGCCGGCGACACCCGCGTGCAAGCCCTCGTCTCCCTCTACACCACCGGCGACGGCCGCCTGGTGCGCAATGCCATCGAGTTGCTGGATTCCTCGCGCACCGCCGAAGGCGCCACCTATAGCCGCGCGCCTTCCCGCCTGCAACAGTACATCCCGCCGTTCTCGCTTTGGTGGATCGGCATGCTGCACGATTACTGGATGTATCAGGATGATCCCGCGTTCGTCGCCCGTATGCTGCCGGGCGTGCGCGCCGTGCTGTCGTTCTTCGCCGCGCGCCAGCATGCGGATGGCTCGCTCGGCCGCCTCCCCTGGTGGAACTTCGTGGATTGGACCCGGGAGTGGGGCGACGGCGTGCCGCCTGCCCTTGCCACCGGGAATTCCGCGCCGCTCGATCTGCAACTGCTGCTGGCCTATCAATGGGCCTCGGAAATAGAAGCGGCCCTCGGCAACCAGGCCCTCGCCGGCCAGGACCGGCAAATCGCCGAGCGCATGCGCCAGGCCGCCCGCAGCCTCTATTGGGACGAGCGACGCAACCTGTTCGCCGACACGCCCGACAAATCCGCATTCTCGCAGCAGGCCAACGCCCTCGCCGTGCTCGCCGGCGTGACCGAGGGCGACGAAGCCCGCCGCCTGATCGATAGCGCCGCCGATGACCACTCCATCGTGCAGTGCTCCATCTATTTCCGCCACTACCTGCACTCCGCCATGAACAAGGCGGGCGCCGGCGATCGTTACATCGACATGTTGGGCGCCTGGCGCACCATGCTCGCCCGCGGGCTCACCACCTGGGCCGAAACCGAGGACCCCGC